>NZ_JBHUZM010000076.1:0-36797 GCF_042667665.1 Streptomyces sp. NPDC057307
CACCCGCACGGTGCGCCGCCCGCCGCTCGTAGGCGCGGGCTCCCGACCCCTCAGGGCCGAGGCGGTGTGGGACGGGCGCTCAGTGCGCGCCGCCCTGCGCCTCAAGGCGCTTGTACGAGGCCTCGATCTCGGCCTCCGCCTCGGCGCGGCCCACCCAGTCGGCGCCTTCGACCGACTTGCCGGGCTCCAGGTCCTTGTAGACCTCGAAGAAGTGCTGGATCTCCAGACGGTCGAACTCCGACACGTGGTGGATGTCCCGCAGGTGTTCCACGCGCGGGTCCGAGGCGGGGACGCACAGCAGCTTGTCGTCGCCGCCGGCCTCGTCCGTCATCCGGAACATGCCGATCGCGCGGCACTTGATGAGACAGCCGGGGAACGTCGGCTCGTCCAGGATGACCAGCGCGTCCAGCGGGTCGCCGTCCTCGCCGAGGGTGTTCTCCACGAAGCCGTAGTCGGCCGGGTAGCTGGTCGAGGTGAAGAGACGACGGTCGAGGCGGATGCGGCCGGTCTCGTGGTCCACCTCGTACTTGTTTCGCGAACCCTTAGGGATCTCGATGGTGACGTCGAACTCCACGGGTGGCTCCTCCATGATCAACACAACTGTCGGTGATGCTGCTGTCGGTGATACCGCACGTCACCGGGTCCGACCCCGGCGCCGAGCAGGATCGGCCATCGTTGGCCGGGGCACCGTGCTCGTGGCAACGCGCAGTGATTAAGTGTCCCCCACGCAGCTGTGTGATCGCGAAAGGGGCTGGTCAACCGTGCTTGAGCCGAAAGTGTGGCAGCTCACGGCAGGTTCAGCCGTGCTCGGCCTGGTGTTCGCGGCCGGGGCGGTGGCCATGGCCGGCCCCTGGGACTCCGGTCAGCGTAAGGCCGAGCGCGACTGGGCGGCCGCTCAGGGCCGTACAGGTGGCGCACATCACCCGAGCGGCCACCCGGGCAAGCCCGCGCCCGCGCCCAGCGCCGCCGGAGTGCTCGACGAACTCGCCGCACCGGTCGAGTCCCTGTCCGCCCCCGCCGACCTTCCCGCCGACCTCAGGAAGACTCTCGGCCCGCTGCTCGGATCTCCCGACCTCGGACCCGCACCCGCCGCGTCCGTCGTCGATGTGGCGACGGGCGAGCAGCTGTTCGGCGAGCGCGCCGACCGGCCGATGACACCGGCCTCCACCATCAAGATCGCCACGGCGGTCGCCGCCCTCTCGGCACTCGGCCCGGACCACCGCATCCCCACCACCGTGGTCACCGGCGAAGGCAAGGGCAAGGACAAGGGCGACGACAAGGGCAGCGGGAGCAGGAACCCGAGCGAGGACGAGAGCGGCGACGGCAAGGGCGACGAGAGGCCGACCGAGATCACCCTCGTCGGCGGCGGCGACGCCACCCTCGACCGGAAGGGCCTGCGCGCCCTCGCCGAGGACACCGCCCGCGAGCTGCGGGACCGAGGCGTGCACGAGGTGACCGTCCGTTTCGACGTGTCCCTCTACTCCGGGCCCCGCGAACACCCGATCGGCCCCAACGACAACATCGCCCCGGTCACCGCCCTGATGGCCGGCCAGGGCCGCCTCGACGACTCCGCCCGCGACTCCTTCGGCGGCCCGGCACCGCGCAGCGGCGACCCGGCGGGCGACGCCGCCGACGTCTTCGCCGAGCTGCTGCGCGAACGCGGCCTCAAGACCTCGAAGCCCCCGGCCAAGGGCAAGGCCCCCAAGGACGCCGACCGTCTCGCCGTCACTTACTCGCGCCCCGTGTCCGCCCTGGTCGAACGGATGCTGACGAACAGCGACAACGACATCGCCGAGTCACTCGTCCGGCAGACCGCCATCAAGGCGGGCAGGCCCGCGAGCTTCGCCGGCGCCCAACAGGCCGTCCAGGCCGAGCTCAAGGAGCAGAAACTGCCGGTCGACGGCGCGCTCCTGCGCGACGGCAGCGGCCTCAACCGCCACGACAGGATCACCACCGGCCTGCTCACCGCGCTGCTCGCCCGCGCGGCCGATCCCGACCGGACCGAGTTGCGGCCGGTTCTCACCGGCCTCCCGGTGGCCGGATTCAGCGGCACGCTCCAGGGCCGGTACGCCGATGCCGACGCGATCACCGGCAGTGGGCTGATCCGCGCCAAGACCGGCACGCTGACCGGCGTGAACTCGCTGGCGGGCACGGTCGTCGGCCCCGGCGGACGGCTGCTCGCCTTCGCCTTCCTGGCGGAGAAGGCCCCGGCCCCCGATACGGCCCAACGGGCCCTGGACCACCTCTCGGCGGAACTCGTGTCCTGACCCACCGCCGCCCCCACGCGGTGACAGGCGCGGCCACACGCGCCGAGCACCGCGTCGACGCGGTGCCGGGCACGCCCCGGCACGCACCGACGAGGACCGGCCGGGACGGCAACGGCCCGGCCGACACCTCACCGCCTTTCGGCCCGAGCACGTACGGTTGACGCATGACGAGCATCGGTGGGGCCGAGATGGTGGACTGGAATCTCGCGGTGGCAACCGCGACCCGCCTCGCGCGGCCGGGACCGGAAGTGACCCGGGACGAGGCCCGCGAGATCGTCGCCGAGCTGCGGCGGCACGCCAAGGCGGCCGAGGAGCACGTGCGCGCCTTCACGCGGATGATCCCGGAAGGCCATGAGCCACGGGACACCCCGGTCCTGGTCGTGGACCGGGCGGGCTGGATCAAGGCGAACGTCGCGGGCTTCCGTGAGCTGCTCAAGCCCCTCCTCGACAAGATGCAGGACCGCCGGTCGAGCACGGCGGGCGGCGCCGTCCTCGGGGCCGTGGGCGGCAAGGTGACCGGCGTCGAGCTGGGCATGCTGCTGTCGTTCCTGTCCTCCCGCGTCCTCGGCCAGTACGAGACGTTCGCCCCGCCGAGCCGCGACCTCCCTTCGAGCGACGGCGGCGGTGGCCGGCTGCTGCTCGTCGCGCCGAACATCGTCCACGTCGAACGTGAACTGGAAGTCGACCCGCACGACTTCAGACTCTGGGTCTGCCTGCACGAGGAGACCCACCGCACCCAGTTCACCGGCGTGCCGTGGCTCCGTGACCACCTTGAGGGCGAGATCCAGTCATTCCTGGAGGAGACCGACGTCGACCCCTCGACCTTCGTGGAACGCCTGCGTGAAGCGGCCCAGTCGCTGACCGGCAGCCGCCCCGAGGGCGAGGAGGCCGAGGACGGCCGGAGCCTGGTCGACCTGGTGCAGACGCCTGGCCAGAAGGAGATCCTCGGCCGCCTCACCGCAGTCATGTCGCTGCTCGAAGGCCACGCCGACTACGTGATGGACGGCGTCGGGCCGCAGGTCGTCCCCTCGGTGGCCGAGATCCGCGAGAAGTTCCAGCAGCGCAGGGCCAAGGGCGCCAGCCGGCTCGATCAGGCGCTGCGCAAGCTGCTGGGGCTGGACGCGAAGCTGCGGCAGTACCGGGACGGGGAGCGTTTCGTACGAGCCGTGGTGGACGAGGTCGGCATGGACGGCTTCAACCGTGTGTGGACCTCCCCCAACACCCTTCCCACGAAGGCGGAGATCGCCAAGCCGGCGGACTGGATCGCGCGGGTGCACCGCAAGGCCGACTCCTAAACCCCGTCAGAAGGGGCAACGGCCTCCTAAAGAGGCGGCCGCGAGGCCCCGTGCCTGATGTCAACGTCCACACGTGTCCACCGGAATGGGCCAGCATCACCCATCCGAGGGACCGTGGGCGGTGGGTAGGCGTGCAATGCTCGGGGAACGGCCCGGTTCTGTCACCATCGACGCACTCTGTGTGACTGAACCCCGTCCCTACTCCGACCGAGGCACCCCCCAAACATCACGAAGGGCACCGGACATGGGTCCCCATCCTGCGGTCGCGGCGATACGCCTGGCGGTCCGCCGCGTACTCCACGACGTCATCACCGAATGCTCCGAACTCGCGAGCTCCGACAACGAGCGCTTCCGGCGCACCCCGGCAGCCGTCGGCGACCGCGCCGCCGCACCGCTCCCGGCCGACGACCGGCCGCTGGTGCTCGTCGCCTGTTCCGGAGGCGCCGACTCCATGGCGCTCGCCTCCGCCCTCGCCTTCGAGGCCCGCAAGCTCTCCGTCCGCGCGGGCGCCGTCACCGTCGACCACGGCCTCCAGGCCGGCTCCGAGGTCCGCGCCGCCGAAGTCGTCTCCCGGCTCGCCGCCATGCGGCTCGACCCCGTCGAGTCCGTCGCCGTGACCGTCGGTCGCGACGGGGGGCCCGAGGCCGCCGCCCGCGACGCGCGCTACGCCGCCCTGGACGCCGCCGCCGAGCGCCACGGCGCCGCCGCCGTCCTACTGGGCCACACCCGGGACGACCAGGCCGAGACGGTCCTGCTCGGCCTCGCCCGCGGCTCCGGCACCCGCTCGCTCTCCGGCATGGCCCCCGTCTCCGGCGCCACCGGACGCTACCGCCGCCCCTTCCTCCAGCTCGACCGGCAGACGGCCCGCAAGGCCTGCCTGGTCCAGGCGATCCCGGTCTGGGACGACCCGCACAACGCCGACCCCGCGTACACCCGCTCGCGCCTGCGCCACGAGGGCCTGCCCGCCCTGGAGAAGGCGCTCGGCAAGGGCGTTGTCGAGGCCCTGGCCCGTACGGCGCAGCTCTCCCGCGACGACGCCGACGCCCTCGACGCGTGGGCCGCCGACGTCGAGTCCGCCGTGCGGGACGATGCCGGACAGCTGGAATGCGCCAAGCTGTACGCGCTGCCGCCCGCCGTTCGCCGCCGGGTGCTGCGCCGGGCCGCGGTCGTGGCGGGGGCGCCCGCCGGATCGCTCTTCGCCCGGCACATCGAGGAGGTCGACCGCCTGATCACGGGCTGGCGCGGCCAGGGCGCCATCAACCTGCCGGGCCGCGTCGAGGCCCAACGGCAGGGTGGCAGACTGGTCATCCGGCAGGGCTGAAGCGCTGAAGCACGACGGCTGTGTCTCCGGGGTGGCGAGTTCCGGCCTCCTGGCCGACAACGAAAGTGATGCGGGTGGACCACAAGGACATGGGCGCCGACCTCCAGTCGGTGCTCATCACCAAGGAAGAAATCGACGCGAAGCTGGTCGAACTGGCCGCCAAGATCGACGCGGAGTACGCGGGCAAGGACGTCCTCCTCGTCGGCGTCCTCAAGGGCGCCGTCATGGTGATGGCGGACCTGGCGCGTGCGCTGTCCACCCCTGTGACGATGGACTGGATGGCCGTGTCCTCGTACGGCGCCGGGACGCAGTCGTCCGGCGTGGTCAGGATCCTCAAGGACCTGGACACCGACATCAAGGGCAAGCACGTCGTGATCGTCGAGGACATCATCGACTCGGGCCTGACGCTCTCGTGGCTGCTGTCGAACCTCGGCTCGCGCGAGCCCGCCTCGCTCGAAGTCTGCACGCTGCTCCGTAAGCCGGATGCCGCAAAGGTCGCGATCGATGTGAAATGGATCGGATTCGACATTCCCAATGAGTTTGTCGTCGGTTATGGCCTTGATTACGCGGAGAAGTACCGCAATCTGCCATTCGTCGGCACACTCGCCCCCCATGTGTACGGCGGCTGACCCGGGCACCCGGCCCGCCGGGCCGGGCCGGGAACCCCCGCACCCTTCCCGCCGTTGGAGCATGGGAAGACCGGTTTACCGGCAGTCCCGTGCGGTCGCGGGTGACAATGCTGGGGTACGGTCCGAAGAACAGTCTTTTCTCACAGCAGCATTTACCTACGGGCAGGAGGGACGGGGCGTTCTCGCTCCGTATGGATGGACGTGAAGCGATACTTCCGTGGGCCGGTCATGTGGATCGTGCTGGCCGTCCTCGCCGTGGTCGTGTTGATGCAGGTCGTCGGCTCGTCGGGCGGCTACAAGACGGTGGACACCGGCGAGGTCGTCCAGGCGATCGACAAGAACCAGGTCGACCAGGTCAAGCTGACCACAGGCGACGAACAGATCATCAAGATCGACCTCAAGGACGGCACCAAGGTCCAGGGCGGCGACAAGGTCCAGGCCAGCTACATCGGCGCACAGGGCTCGCGACTGGCCGACAAGCTCCAGGCCAAGTTCGAGAGCGGCGACATCAAGCAGGGCTACACGGTGTCGCCCTCGAAGCAGAGTCCGTTCGTCTCCGTACTGCTCTCCCTGCTGCCGTTCGTCCTCATCGTCGTGGTCTTCCTGTTCCTGATGAATCAGATGCAGGGCGGCGGCTCCCGAGTCATGCAGTTCGGGAAGTCCAAGGCCAAACTCATTACGAAGGACACCCCCAAGACGACGTTCTCCGACGTCGCGGGGTCCGACGAGGCCGTCGAGGAACTTCACGAGATCAAGGAGTTCCTCCAGGAGCCCGCGAAGTTCCAGGCGGTCGGCGCCAAGATCCCGAAGGGCGTGCTGCTCTACGGCCCGCCCGGTACGGGCAAGACGCTGCTCGCCCGCGCGGTCGCCGGTGAGGCCGGCGTCCCGTTCTACTCGATCTCCGGTTCCGACTTCGTCGAGATGTTCGTCGGTGTCGGTGCCTCCCGAGTGCGCGACCTCTTCGAGCAGGCCAAGGCGAACGCCCCGGCGATCGTCTTCGTCGACGAGATCGACGCCGTCGGCCGGCACCGCGGTGCGGGCCTCGGCGGTGGCCACGACGAGCGCGAGCAGACGCTCAACCAGCTGCTCGTCGAGATGGACGGGTTCGACGTGAAGGGCGGCGTCATTCTGATCGCCGCCACGAACAGGCCCGACATCCTCGACCCGGCGCTGCTGCGCCCGGGACGATTCGACCGCCAGATCGCGGTCGACCGCCCGGACATGCAGGGCCGTCTGGAGATCCTCAAGGTCCACCAGAAGGGCAAGCCGGTCGCCCCGGACGTCGATCTGGGCGCTGTCGCCCGTCGTACGCCCGGCTTCACCGGAGCGGACCTGGCGAACGTGCTGAACGAAGCGGCGCTCCTCACGGCGCGCGGCGACAAGAAGCTCGTCGACAACCACTCCCTGGACGAGGCCATCGACAGAGTCGTGGCGGGCCCGCAGAAGCGGACCCGGATCATGTCCGAGAAGGAAAAGAAGATCACCGCCTATCACGAGGGCGGCCACGCCCTGGTCGCGGCGGCGTCTCCGAACTCCGACCCAGTGCACAAGATCACGATCCTGTCCCGCGGCCGGGCCCTGGGTTACACCATGGTCCTGCCGGACGAGGACAAGTACTCGACCACGCGTAACGAGATGCTCGACCAGCTGGCCTACATGATGGGCGGGCGCGCGGCGGAGGAACTGGTCTTCCACGACCCGACCACCGGCGCGGCCAACGACATCGAGAAGGCGTCGGCGACGGCACGGGCCATGGTCACGCAGTACGGCATGACCGAGCGGCTCGGCGCCATCAAGTTCGGCGGCGACAACACCGAGCCCTTCGTCGGGCGTGAGATGGGCCACCAGCGCGACTACTCGGAAGAGGTCGCCGCGCTGGTCGACGAAGAGGTCAAGAAGCTGATCGAGACGGCGCACAACGAGGCCTGGGAGATCCTCGTCGAGAACCGCGACGTTCTCGACAACCTGGTCCTCGCGCTGCTGGAGAAGGAGACGCTCAACAAGGAGCAGATCGCCGAGATCTTCTCGACGATCGTGCGGCGCCCGGCCCGTCCGGCCTGGACCGGCTCCTCACGGCGTACGCCTTCGACACGTCCTCCGGTGCTCTCGCCCAAGGAGCTGGCCCTCACCAACGGAGCGACCGGCACCAACGGCGCGCTTCCCGGTGTGACGACCGGCGACCCGGCGGCCGAGGCCGTTCCGGAGGAGCGACCGGAAAGCTGATCCCGGGCTTCTCACCAGGCCCGGAATAGATGCCGCGTCCCACAGGTCTTAGCCTGATGGGGCGCGGCATTTGTGTGGCCGTGCACGGAACGGCGGAGGAACGAGGCCCAGATGACCAATCCCGTAAGGCTGGACGGCGAGGGTGTGATCGGCGACTTCGACGAGAAGCGGGCCGAGAACGCCGTACGGGAGCTTCTGATCGCGGTCGGGGAGGACCCGGACCGCGAGGGCCTGCGTGAGACGCCGGGCCGGGTGGCCCGCTCGTACAAGGAGATATTCGCGGGGCTGTGGCAGCGGCCGGAGGACGTCCTGACGACGACGTTCGACATCGGCCACGACGAGATGGTCCTGGTGAAGGACATCGAGGTGCAGAGTTCCTGCGAGCACCATCTGGTGCCGTTCCACGGCGTCGCGCACGTCGGGTACATCCCGTCGGCCGACGGGAAGATCACCGGGCTGTCGAAGCTGGCGCGGCTGGTGGACGTGTACGCGCGCAGACCGCAGGTGCAGGAGCGGATGACCACGCAGATCGCGGACTCGCTGATGAAGATCCTGGAGCCGCGCGGCGTGATCGTGGTCGTCGAGTGCGAGCACATGTGCATGTCCATGCGCGGGGTGCGCAAGCCCGGCGCCAAGACGATCACCTCGGCGGTACGGGGGCAGCTGCGCGACCCGGCGACCCGCAACGAGGCGATGAGCCTGATCATGGCCCGCTGAAGCACGACCGGTACCGCACGCGGCGGCCGGTACCGCCGCCGGCGCGATCAGGCGTGGGCGGTGCCGTGGCCCTGATGCTCGTCGTCGGGTCCGTCGGGGAGCCTGCAGACGCGCTCCAGGAAGAACGCGGCGGCGATCACCCCGATGCCGGCCAGCACCGAGGCTCCCGCGTAGTACGCCTGGTCCCGCCGGGCGGGGATGTCCAGGGAGCCGAGCAGGAAGACGCCCGTCCCGCCGTACATCCCGGCGACCAGCGCCGCGACCAGCGCGCTCGCGTGGCCGAAAACGACCGCACGGGCCGCCATCAGCGGATCGACGCCCTTGGCTCCCGGCCGGCGCTCACGCTGGGCGCGCAGCCGGGACCGCAGCGAGAGCGCCGTCGCCGCGAGGACGACGGCGATCACCGCGAGGACGATGGGCGCCGCGAGGGGCACGCTGGGCAGGGTGCCGAGCGAGTCCCAGAGGCGCGTACCGCCCCACGAGAGCACCCCGGCCACGGCGAAGAGGCCCGCCAGAACCCCGATCCGCAATTGCCTCACCGCGACTGCCCACCCTTCACCCGTACTCGAAACGCACACGCGCGCACACGCCATCGGCACCCATGACCGATGGACCGATCAACCGACCGATCAACGGACCGATTCGCAGAGCCTAACGACTAGTCCGGCAGCCGGAGTTCCAGGTCGGCGCGCGGCTCGACGCCGTCCTGCTCCACGACCGCGAGCAGTTCGGAGACCGTACCCCGCCCGGCCAGCAGCGCCTCGGGCTCCACGTCGTGCCAGGGCACCAGCACGAACGCCCGCTGATGGGCGCGCGGGTGCGGCAGGGTGAGCACCGGGTCGTCCGAGACGACGTCCGCGTACGCCACGATGTCGACGTCGATCGTGCGCGGCCCCCAGCGCTCCACACGGACGCGGTCGAAAGCCTCCTCGACGGCCTGGGCCCGCTCCAGCAGGGACGAGGGCGGCAGCGTGGTCTTCACCACGACGACCGCGTTGAAGTACGAGGGCTGGGAGCCCGGTTCGACGCCCCAGGGCACCGTCTCGTACACCGGCGACACCGCCTTGACCCGCAGGCCCGGGGTGTCCTCCAGCGCGTCGATGGCGCCCTGCAGGGTCTCCAGCCGGTTGCCGAGGTTGGACCCGAGGCTGATCACGGCGCGCTTCGGGTTGGACAGGGTGATGTCCGCCGCGTCGACCTGCGCCACCACCGAGGCCGGCACCGGCTGGACGGTCGGGTCGCTCTGGGGATTCATACTCGGCTCCGGGTGATGGTGATGGTCACATCGTCGAAGGGCACCGTGATCGGGGCGTCCGGTTTGTGCAGCGTCACCTCGACCTCGTCGACGCCGTCGTGTTTCAGACACTGGGCCGCGATGCGCTCGGCGAGCGTCTCGATCAGGTCGACCGGCTCGCCCCGCACGACGGCCACGACCTCCTCCGCCACGATTCCGTAGTGGACGGTCCTCGTCAGGTCGTCGCCGGCCGCGGCGGGGCGGGTGTCGAGGCCCAGCACCAGATCCACGATGAAGGTCTGCCCCTCCTCGCGCTCCCGGGGGAAGACGCCATGGTGCCCACGGGCCTTGAGGCCGCGCAGCGCGAGACGGTCCACGCGAATCACTCCTGCTGTCGTTGGTCAAGTGGGGCACTATGCCGTATGCGGACGGCTGATGTCCCCGGTCGAATCTACTCGCGGGCACCGACACGGCCTGCCCGTGGGGGCCTCGGGCGCCGCGGACGGCGTCCGCGACGGGCTCCGCGCGACGGGGAACCGCAGGTAGTTCCGGCGGCACGGGACCGGCCCTCGTAAGGTCGCTTACCCATTCAGGCGGGAGTTTCGTCGTCCTTCTCGTCGTCGGTTTCGGCCAGAACGGGCGAGCCGTGGTGGGACCAGACCCGCCAGCCGTCGGCGGTGCGGCGGAACACGTTCGTCGCGACCACCAGCTGGCCCACGAGCGGGCCGAGCGCGCCGCTCTCCTCGGCCGGTCCGCCGCTGAGGATGTTCTCGGTGCAGGTCACGAGAGCGGTGTCGCCCGCGACGGACACGACGACATCAGTAAGAAAGAACTGGATGTACTCGGTGTTGGCCATGATCAGCGCGTACGAGCGCAGCACCTCGCCGCGCCCGGAGAGTACTGGCCAGCCCGGGTGGACGCAGCTGACACCGGGGCTGTCGCCGTCCAGCCACAGCGCGGACAGCCCGTCGAGGTCACCGCGCTCCATGGCTTCGTAGAAGGCCGTGTTGAGCGCGTCGACCCGCTCCCTGTCCGTTTCGCTCGGCAGGCTCCTCACCTGGCCCCTTCGACGGCGCGCGCGACGCGGACGGCGTCGGCGGTCGCGCGTACCTCGTGCACCCGCACCGCCCACGCGCCCTCGTGCGCGGCGATCGCCGATACGGCGGCGGTGGCGGCGTCCCGCTCGCGCGCGGGCGGCGGTCCGCCCTCACCGGCCAGTACGTGGCCGAGGAACCGCTTGCGGGACGCGGCGACCAGCAGGGGCCTGCCCACCGCCCGCAGGTCCGCCAGATGGGCCAGCAGCGCGAGATCGTGTTCCGCGTTCTTGGCGAAGCCGAGGCCGGGGTCGATCACCAGGCGCTCGGGGGCGATGCCGCCCGCGACGACCGCCGCCACGCGCTCGCGCAGTTCGGCCATGACCTCGCCGACGACGTCCGTGTAGAGCGCGCGGCTGTTCATGCCCTGGCTGAAGCCGCGCCAGTGCATGACGACGAAGGGCACGCCCGCGTCGGCGACGGCGGGCACCATGGCCCGGTCCGCGAGGCCGCCGCTGACGTCGTTGACCAGGACCGCGCCGGCGGCCACCGCCTGTTCGGCGACGGAGGCCCGCATGGTGTCCACGGACACCGTGACGCCCTCGGAGGCCAGGCCCCGCACGACGGGCACCACCCGCCGCAGTTCCTCGTCCTCGTCGACCCGCGTGGCGCCGGGGCGCGTCGACTCGCCGCCGACGTCCACCAGGTCGGCGCCCTCGGTGACCAGATCGAGGCCGCGCTTGACGGCGACGGTGGTGTCGAACCAGCGGCCGCCGTCGGAGAAGGAGTCGGGCGTCACGTTGACGACCCCCATGACCGCGCAGCGGCCCCACTCGGGCAGGCCGTCGACCGTGCCCCTGCCGCCCTGCCCGCGCAACGTACTCATACGTCCCACCCTAGGGCCTGTCTTCAAAGTCCCGCCTGGCCTGCGACGCCTGGCACGGCACCTCGCCGCGTTGTCGGAATCGACCAAGTACGCCCAGTACGAGGCCGATCCTCCGCCTTGCGATGCACCGCACCAACGAGACATCAGCCGCTCCGCGGCGGGCGCAGGCCCCGCCCTACGGGCGGACGGCGCTACTTTGAAGACAGGCCCTAGGCCCGTACGTGCCGGGTACGCCCCGCAGCGGGCGGCGGTCCCCCCCCGGAGGTCCGGGGGCCCGGCCGGGGTCAGGACGCCGCGATCTGGGCGACGGTCTCCAGTTCCACCTCGGTGCGGGGGATGGCGTGCGCGTCCGCGTCGATCGAGCGGCGCAGCGCCTCGTGCAGCCGGGCCGGGGTCAGCACGCCGAGGAAGCGCCCCGTCTCCTCCTTGTCGATGACGGCGATCCAGCCGGCGTCGTGCTGGAGCATCGTGGAGAACGCCTGCTTGAGAGAGGCGCCGACGGGCAGCCATGCCTCCATACGGCGGGCGTGCTCCCGTACGGTGCCCGAGGAGCCGGTCTGCTCGGTGGAGATCCAGCCGTGCAGATTGTCCTCGGCGTCCAGGACGACCGCCCAGCGCGCGCCCTCCTTGGAAAGCTTCGCCGCGGCGGCCCGCAGCGGGTCGTCGAGATGCAGGACGGGCGGCTGCTCCAGGTCGCCCTCCTCGATCGGCGTGACCGAGAGCCGCTTGAGGCCGCGGTCCGCGCCGACGAAGTCGGCGACGTACGGCGTGGCCGGCGCGCCCAGCACGGCGGCGGGGGCGTCGAACTGCTCGATCGTGCCCTGCCCGTAGACGGCGATCCGGTCACCGAGCCGGACCGCCTCCTCGATGTCGTGCGTGACGAAGAGCACGGTCTTGTTGACGGCGGCCTGGAGCTTCAGGAACTCGTTCTGGAGGTGTTCGCGTACGACGGGGTCGACCGCGCCGAAGGGCTCGTCCATCAGCAGGACGGGCGGGTCGGCGGCCAGGGCCCGTGCCACGCCGACGCGTTGGCGCTGTCCGCCGGAGAGCTGCTCGGGGTAGCGGTCTCCGTAGACCGACGGGTCGAGGCCGACCAGGTCGAGGAGTTCGGCGGCGCGCGCACGGCCCTTGCCGCGCTGCCAGCCCAGGAGATGGGGGACGGTCGCCGTGTTCTCCAGGATCGTCTTGTGGGGGAAGAGGCCGACCTGCTGGATCACATAGCCGATCCGGCGCCGGAGCTGGACGGGGTCGATGGTCGATATGTCGTCCCCGTCCATGAATATCCGGCCTTCGGTCGGTTCGATCAACCGGTTGACCATCTTCATGGTGGTGGTCTTGCCGCAGCCCGACGGTCCGACGAGCGTGACCAGCTCGCCCGCTCCGACCTCCAGGCTGAGGTCGTCGACGGCCGTGGTGCCGTCCGGGTACCGCTTGGTGACGTGCTCGAATCGGATCATGATTTCCCCATTGTGACGGGTCTTGTGTGAAGGCAATGTTGCTGGAATGTGGCGGCCTTCCGCGATTGTCAGTGGTCGGGGATAGGGTCGCCCAGACAAAGACACCAGACATACGTTCGGGGAGATAGGGGAGGCGGGGGTGGATGAGCACTCAAAGCTGTCTGGCGGCGAACGAATGGATCTGTGGAGAGTATCTCCGCTCCCGTAGCCAGGAGTTGATCGATGCGACTGTCCAGCACATCTGGATCACCGTCGTCTCGGTGCTCATCGGGCTGCTCGTGGCCTTTCCGCTCGCCCTGCTCGCACGCGGAAAACCGGCATTCGCCGGCCCCGTGCTCGGACTGACGACCCTGCTCTACACGATCCCGTCGCTGGCGATGTTCTCGCTGCTCCTGCCGTTCTTCGGGCTGTCGTCCGCGCTGGTGGTCACCGGCCTGGTGCTGTACTCACTGACGATCCTTGTGAGGAACATCATCGCGGGCCTCGAATCCGTCCCCGCGGAGGCCAAGGAGGCGGCCCGCGGGATGGGGTACGGCTCCGGGCGCCTGCTCTGGGAGGTCGAGCTGCCGCTCGCACTGCCCGCGCTGATGGCCGGTATCCGCATCGCGACGGTCTCGACGATCGCCCTGACGACCGTCGGCTCGATCGTGGGGCGCGGCGGCCTCGGCAATCTCATCGAGGACGCGCTGCCCAGCCTGTTCAAGGCACAGGTGCTCGCCGCCTCCGTGCTGTGCGTGCTGCTGGCCATCGCCGCCGACCTGCTCCTCCTGGGACTCCAGCGGCTGCTCACGCCCTGGACACGGATACGTACGGGCAAGGGCCGCGCGTCAGGTCCGGCGCGCGCGGGCCGGACCGCCCGCCCGGTGAAGGTGGGGGGCTGACCCATGGGTGTTCTCGGTGACGCGTGGACCTGGTTGATGACCGGCTCCAACTGGTCCGGCGAGAGCGGGGCGCTGAACAGGCTCGGCGAGCATGTGTACGTCAGCGGGATCGCGCTCGTGCTCGCCTGCGCGATAGCCCTGCCGACGGCCTTCTACCTCGGGCACATCGGCAAGGGCGGCGCGCTCGCCGTCAATATCTCCAACGTGGGGCGGGCGATCCCGGTCTTCGCGGTGCTCGCCCTGTTCATGCTCTCCCCGCTGCGCAACGCCGGTTATGTGCCGACGATCGTCGCCCTGGTCCTCTTCGCCGTGCCGCCGCTGCTGACCAACGCCTACGTGGGCATGCGGGAGGTGGACCGCGCGGTGCTCGAAGCCGCGAGGGGCATGGGGATGTCCGGGCGCCAGCTCTTCGTACGGGTCGAGCTGCCCCTCGCGTACCCGATGGTGATGACCGGCCTCCGGTCGGCGTCCGTCCAGGTCGTCGCCACGGCCACGATCGCGGCGATGGTGGGGCAGGGCGGCCTCGGCCGGATCATCACCGCCGGGTTCAACACGTACGACACCCCCCAGGTGGTCGCCGGCGCGCTCCTGGTGGCGCTGCTCGCCCTGCTCGTCGAGGGCGTGCTCGTGGCGCTGGACCGGGTGCTCGACCCGTCGCCGTCCGCCACCACCGTCCGGGCACCGGTGCCCGGCGCGCGGGACGGCGCGGCGAGCGACGTCCTCGGTACCGACGACGTGCTCCCGGCCGATGACGTGCTCCCGCGGGACCGGGTGACGAAAACCGTGTGACATGACGACCGAGTGACACGACGGTGTGACACGAACAACCGTGTGACGGCCGACTTCCCGGCCTCCTCCTCAGGCCTCTCTACGGATGGTGAACTTTCATGAGCAAGACCTCGCGCATGGCGGGTGCGGTACTTGGCGTCGTCGCCCTGACCGGGTCGCTCGCCGCGTGCGGCGGCGACAGCCTGGAATCGGACAGCGGCTCGGACAAGGGCTCGGGCTCCGACAAGAAGGGCTCCCTCGTCGTCGGCGCCGCGGCTTTCACCGAGTCCAAGGTGCTCGCCGAGCTCTACGCGCAGATCCTCGGCGACGGCGGATACGACGCCTCCGTCACCACGGTGAAGAACCGCGAGCTGTACGAGCCGTCCCTGGAGAAGGGCGAGATCGACGTCGTTCCCGAATACGCGGCGACCCTCACCGAATTCCTCAACGCCAAGGTGAACGGCGCGGACGAGGCCGTGAAGAAGCCGCTCGCCTCCAGCGACGCGGACGCCACGGTCGCCGCCCTGCAGAAGCTGGCCGAGCCGCGCGGACTGAAGGTTCTCCCCGCCGGCAAGGCGGTCGACCAGAACGCCTTCGCCGTGACGAAGGAATACGCCGAGAAGAACAAGCTCAAGACCCTTTCGGATCTGGGCGCCTCGAAGCTCAAGGTGAAGATCGCCGCGGGCGACGAGTGCGAGGTGCGGCCGTTCTGCGCGCCCGGCCTCAAGGAGACGTACGGCATCGACGTCACCGGCATCGACCCGCAGGGTGTCGGCACTCCGCAGGCCAAGCAGGCGGTCAAGGACGGCAAGGACCAGCTGGTCCTGAGCACCACCACCGACGGCACGCTCGACAGCTTCGGTCTGGTGGTCCTTGAGGACGACAAGAAGCTGCAGAACGCGGACAACGTACTTCCCGTGGTCAATGCCAAGGACGCCGGTTCTCAGGAGATAGCGGACCTTCTCGGCAAGCTCACCGACACCCTCACGACAGAGGATCTCGCGAAGCTCAACCTGAAGGTCGACGCGGAGCGCGCGAAGCCCGCCGATGTCGCCAAGGAGTATCTGGAGTCCAAAGACCTGATCGGCAAGTAGGCGGGAAGCGGGGGAAGTCCGGCGGGAAGTAGAGGGACGGGAGTGGAGTCGGCAACGGACGGGGAAAGATTGTCCGGCCGACCCCCATTCCGCGCCCACGCGCGGTAAATTTCGGGCCATGCCACGTGGACGCCACCGCCATTCCCCGCCCCTCCACAGGATTCTGCCGCCGTCGGCCGTAGCCGGGGCCGCCGCTCTGTGCGCCGCGGGTGCCTGGCTCCTCGCGGAACCCGTGGCGCTCCGCGGGCTGGTGGTCGTCACCGCGGCCACGGCCGCCACCGGCGCCTATCTGATGCGCAGTTGGGACCGGGCCGCGGGCCGGCGCGTCGCCGAGCTGCTGCGTGCACAGGCCAGCGAGGAGTGGAAGACAGAGGAGCGAATAGCCGAACTCGAAGCCGACATCGACGAATCGCGTGAGATTCGCACCCGGCTCGACAGCAAGCTGCGCGCCAAGCGGGTGGAACTCGCGAAGCTGCGCGGTGAGCACGCCGCGCTCCTGCGGCGGTACGCCACGGCGGAGACCGCCCGCGCCAGCGCGCTGGAGGGCACCCGCCAGCTCGCCATCGAAGCGTCCCGCGAGCCCAAGGCGCTGCTCCCCGCGGGCAGTACGTCCAGCGCGTCGGTCTACCACCGTGCCGCGCGGGCCCTGGACGACCTGACGCGCAACGGCGCCCTGCAACACACGAAGCGGATCCTCGAAGAGGCCCGCCGGCGTGAACTCGCCGAGCGCGCCGCCCGCGAGGCCGCGGCGGAGGAGGAGCGGGCGAAGCAGGCCGCGAAGGCCGAGCGGAAGGCCCGCGCCGAGAAGGCCGAGCAGGAGAAGGCTGACAAGAAGCGCCGCGCGGCGGCGGAAGCGGCCGCGGCCGCCGAGCACACACGCCCGTCGTCCGCGCTCCCGCTGAAGGCCCGGCCGACGTCGTCCTTGCCCGCGACCCGCCCCCACCCCGGCGCGTCCGCGATCGTCCCGTACAACCGCCGGCACCGGCTGCAGCGGGGTCCCGAGGGAGGTTTCGACTTCTTCGGTACGCAGAAGGACGGTCCCGCCGCGGACGGTTCGACCGCGGGCGACGCGGCGGAGGACGGCCCCGACCCGGCGGCCGTGGACACCCGGGCCGCTCGGCCCGAGGCGGCGGAGCTGGAGCGGGCGCAGCACGAGGACCTCGCCGATGTGGTCGGCGAGGAGGCCCTGGCCGTACAGCGCAGGACCGACGACCGGGCGGTGGGCCAGGTCATCGATCTGACCGAGCACGACGAGAGCGAACCGCAGCCGCTGGGGCAGCTGCGCAGCGCGATCGGTTCCTAGGGCGGACCGGCCCCGACCCTGAGCCGGGGCCGGACCCGGGCGCCGATCGCGTCGTTACTTGTCGATGTCGCCGACGACGAAGAAGAGCGATCCGAGGATCGCCACCATGTCGGCGACCAGCGTGCCCGGCAGCAGCTCGGTGAGGGCCTGGATGTTGTTGAAGGACGCCGAGCGCAGCTTCAGCCGGTACGGCGTCTTCTCGCCCTTCGACACCAGGTAGTAGCCGTTGATGCCGAGCGGATTCTCGGTCCAGGCGTACGTGTGTCCCTCGGGCGCCTTGAGGACCTTCGGGAGCCGCTGGTTGATCGGACCGGGCTCCAGGTCGGCGATCCGGTCCAGGCACGCGTCCGCGAGGTCCAGCGAGTTGTGGGTCTGGCCCAGCAGGCACTCGAAGCGGGCCAGACAGTCGCCGTCCTCGCGGGTGACGACCTTCAGCGTGTCCTGGAGTTCGCCGTACGCGAGATACGGCTCGTCGCGGCGCAGGTCGAAGTCGACGCCCGAGGCCCGCGCGATCGGCCCCGAAACCCCGTACGCGTGCACGGCGTTCGCCGACAGGACCCCCACACCCCGGGTCCGGCCCCGGAAGATCTCGTTGCCGAGGACCAGCCTGTCGTACACGTCCATCCTCGAACGCACCTCGGAGACCGCGTGCCTGGCGCGGCCCAGCCAGCCCGCGGGCAGGTCCTCCTTGAGACCGCCGACGCGGTTGAACATGAAGTGCATCCGGCCGCCGGAGATCTCCTCCATGACGGCCTGCAGCTCCTCGCGCTCCCGGAAGGCGTGGAACACCGGGGTGATCCCGCCCAGTTCGAGGGGGTAGGAGCCGAGGAACATCAGATGGTTGAGCATCCGGTTCAGCTCGGCGAGCAGGGTCCGGGTCCAGACGGCGCGCCGCGGGACCTCCATGCCGAGCATGCGCTCGACGGCCATCACCACACCCAGCTCGTTGGAGAAGGCCGACAGCCAGTCGTGGCGGTTGGCGAGCATGATGATCTGGCGGTAGTCGCGAGCCTCGAACAGCTTCTCGGCGCCGCGGTGCATATAGCCGATGACCGGCTCGGCGTGCTGGATCACCTCGCCGTCGAGCACCAGCCGCAGTCGGAGCACACCGTGCGTGGAGGGGTGCTGGGGCCCGATGTTGAGCACCATGTCCGTGCTCTCGGCCGCGCCGCCGATGCCGACCGTCGTGCGGGTGGTCTCCGTCATACGGCCCAGTCTCTCAGAGCCGTACCGACGGGCCGCATCAGCCAGCCGAAGTCCCCGAGGCCGCCGCGTGCCGTCAGTTCGGCCGCCTCGCCGGCGGCGGCGAGCGAACGTACGTAGGAGGCGGGGTCGGTCGTGGCGAGGGAGAGCGGCGGGCGTTCACCGCTGACGCCGAGGCGGCGCAGTGCATCGCGCTGCCTCAGTACGAAGGCGTCCCCGCCACCGACGCTCTCCGGGACGCCGGCCGCCGCGCACGCGTCCAGCGCCACATGGGCGGTGATGTCGCAACTGCCGTCCGGCACCGGCCGTACCTCGCGGCCGTCCCGGAACCCGGTCAGCGTCCCGAACGGCGGCCGGTCGCCCCGTACATGCGCGTAGTCGACGGCCACCGCCAGCCCCCGGTCCAGCGTCGCCACGGCGGCGGCCCACGCCTCGTCACGGGTGCGGCCGATCTCCGCGCGGGCGCCCGGCCCCGCCATCGGCCACCAGCGCGCCAGCCACGCGGCGTCCGGTCCGTCGACCGGGGCGCCGGGCCGTTCCGTACCGTCGGGGCCGACGAGGACGTACCGCACCGTCCCGTCGGGCCCGGTCTCGGCGACGTCCACCGGCACGTTGTCCAGCCACTCGTTGGCGAACAGCAGCCCCCGCACACCTGCCGGGGGCCTGTCGGTCCACTCGACGCGCGGATCGAGTCCCGGCGGGCGCGCGGCGCGTTCGACGGCGTACGGCTGTACGACCAGCCCGTCCGGTACGGCGGCCAGGACCCCCGTCAGCAGCTCCCCGCGCCCCGCCCCGACGTCGACCAGCGCGATCTCGTCGGTGTCCAGGGCCTCGGCGGTCGCCACCAGCAGACGCGCGACGGCCGACGCGAAGAGCGGGGAGGCGTGGACGGAGGTGCGGAAGTGGCCCGCGGGCCCCTCAGGGCGCCGGTAGAAGCCCTCGGGGCCGTACAGTGCGCTCTCCATGGCCGCGGCCCAGCCGCGCGGCTCCACGGCGCACAGAGCCCCGTGAGCCTCGTCGCACTTACACGTCTCATCCGTCACATCCCCAAGTCTCCACCTTGGGGAGTACGTATCGTCCGACCGGATCGGCCCTCCGGTTGACCCTTCCACCTCTACGGCATCCCTACGCTGGGTTACGTGCAGCGCCTCTATGATTTTCTCCGCAGACACCCGACGGGCGTCGACAGCTTCTGGGCTGTGATGCTCTTCGGGATCTCCGTGCTGTTCGTGGGGGCGGAGCGGGACATCGGCACCGAGACGACGAGTGTGTCCCTCGTCGTCGTCCTGCTGCTGTCGCTGACCGTCGCGCTGCGCCGACGGGCGCCGGACAAGATGCTGCTGCTCGCCGCCGGCCTGGGCGTCGTCCAGCTGCTGACCGATGTCATCGTCAATCCGGCCGACTTCGCCATGCTGGTGCTCATCTACACGGTCGCCGCCCGCGGCGGTCCGCGCTGGGCCTCCCGGCTGGGGCTGATCGGCGGGGTGGCCGCGGCGCCGCTGGCGCAGGTGCGCTGGCCCACGAGCGAGACCAGTCTCAGCGGGCAGATCTTCCTCACCGTCGTGCTGACCGTGCCCTTCGTGCTGGCCTGGGTGCTCGGCGACTCCATCCGTACCCGCCGCGCCTACTTCGCCCAGCTGGAGGAGCGCGCCTCCCGGCTGGAGAAGGAGCGCGAGGCGCAGGCCAAGGTGGCCGTCGCCGCCGAGCGCGCGCGGATCGCCCGCGAGCTGCACGACGTCGTCGCGCACAACGTGTCGGTGATGGTCGTGCAGGCCGACGGCGCCGCCTATGTCATGGACGCCGCCCCCGAGCAGGCCAGACAGGCCCTGGAGACCATCTCGGGCACCGGTCGGCAGGCGCTGGCGGAGATGCGCCGGCTGCTCGGCGTGCTGCGGACCGGGGACGTCAAGGAGAGCGGCGAGTACGTGCCGCAGCCCGACGTCCAGCAGATAGAGGACCTGGTCGAACAGGTGCGGTCGGCGGGGCTCACCGTGGACTTCAAGGTCGAGGGCACACCCCGGTCGCTGCCGAGCGGCGTGGAGCTCACCGCGTACCGGATCGTGCAGGAGGCGCTGACGAACAGCCGCAAGCACGGTGGACCCGATGTGGGAGCCAGTGTGCGTCTGGTCTACTTCGACGACGGGCTCGGACTCCTGGTCGAGGACGACGGGCGCGGCGCGGGTCACGAGCTGTACGTGGACGGTGGCGCGGACGGCCGGGGGCACGGTCTCATCGGGATGCGGGAGCGCGTCGGCATGGTCGGCGGCACGCTCGACGCGGGGCCGCGGCCGGGGGGCGGCTTCCGGATCAGCGCGCTGCTTCCGCTGAAGCCCGCGCACTGAGCGGCGACCGCCACGGCTGCCGGCAGCGCCCCGTCGACCGACCGCCGCATCCAGCGACAGAACCACTCACCGACCGCCGCACCCAACGGACAAGGAACCCGCCGATGTCGATCCGCGTGATGCTCGTCGACGACCAGGTGCTGCTGCGCACCGGTTTTCGCATGGTGCTGGCCGCACAGCCGGACATGGAGGTCGTCGCGGAGGCGGGCGACGGCGCGGAGGCGATCGAGAATCTGCGCGCCACGGCCGTGGACGTCGTCCTCATGGACGTACGCATGCCACGCCTGGACGGGGTGGAGGCGACCCGGCGCATCTGCGCGGAGCCCGACGCGCCCAAGGTGCTCATCCTGACGACGTTCGACCTCGACGAGTACGCCTTCTCGGGGCTCAAGGCGGGCGCCAGCGGCTTCATGCTCAAGGATGTGCCGCCGTCCGAGCTGCTGACCGCGATCCGGGCCGTGCACAGCGGTGACGCGGTCGTCGCACCGTCCACGACGCGGCGGCTGCTCGACCGCTTCTCGGCGATGCTGCCGAGCGGCAAGGAGAACAGGGCGGCCACCGGCGCGCTGGAGCGGCTGACGGGCCGCGAGCGCGAAGTGATGCTGCTGGTCGCCCAGGGCCTGTCGAACGGCGAGATCGCCGCCCGGCTGGTGCTCTCCGAGGCGACCGTGAAGACGCACGTCGGCCGCATCCTCACCAAGCTCGCCCTGCGCGACCGGGTGCAGGTCGTGGTGCTCGCGTACGAGTCGGGGCTGGTGCGCGCCGGAGGCGGAGCCCTCTGATGCTCCTGTGGCTCAACGGGCCCTTCGGCGGCGGAAAGACGCAGACCGCGCACGAGATCGCGCGGCGGCTGCCGGGCAGCGTCATCTGCGATCCCGAGCGGGTCGGGTTCGGGCTGCACCGCATGATGCCCGCCGGGCTCCGGGGGGACTTCCAGGACCTGCCCGCCTGGCGGCAGGGGGTCCACGACGTGCTCGACCTGGTGCTGCGCGAGCACGACGGCACGGTGATCGCCCCCATGACGCTCGTCGACGACCGCTACTTCAAGGAGATCGTCGGTCGGTTGCGCGAAGAGGGGCACGACGTACGTCACTTCGCGCTGCTCGCCGCGCGCGAGACCGTCCTGAAGAGGCTCACCGAGCGCGGGCTGGGGCTCGGGCTCAAGCGGGAGAGCTTCGCCGTCGCCAAGCTGGACCACTGTCTGGAGCGGCTGTCCCGGCCGGAGTTCGGCGAGCACATCCGTACCGACCGTATGACGGTCCCGCAGGTCGCCGACACCATCGCCGCGTCGGCGGGGCTGCGCCTCGCCCCGAACACCGACAGCGCGCTCCGCCACCGGCTGCGCCGCGCCTGGACCGGTGTCAAGCACATCCGCTTCGACTGAGGCCGGGTGAGGTTCGACTGAGGCCAGGTGAGGCCGGGTGAGGTTCGATCGAGATCCGGCTGATTCGAGCGCTTCGACCGAGGTTCGACCGGGCTTCGACCGAGGCCGTGTGCGGGCCCGGGCGTCACCGCAGCACGCCCTCCAGGAAGTCGCTGCCGAGCCGGGCCACGATGGTCACGTCCAGCTGATGCAGCACGTAGCGCCCCCGGCGGCGGGTCGTCAGCAGCCCGGCCTTGCGCATCACGGAGAGATGCCGGGACACCTCCGGCGCCGTGATCCCGTACGTGTCGGCCAGCTCGCCGGTCGTGTACGAGCCCCGCGCGAGACTCCGGCACAGCCGCATCCGCATGGGGTGCGCCACCGCCTCCAGCCGCAGCTTGACCACCTCCACGGAGGGCGCGCCGCCCGACGGCTCCGGGCTGCCCACCGGGTACTGCACGACCGGCTGCCAGCCGGGCGCGTGCAACGCGATCAGATGCGGCCAGCCGAACGCGGTCGGCAGGAAGGTCAGGCCCGATCCGGCGGCGCTCGTACGGCCCGAGGAGAGCTTGTCCACGACGACGGCGGTGGCCGGTCCGCTCTCCTGGACGCTCACCGCGGACGAGACGGCGGCGACGGCCTCCGCGAGGCCCTTGTGCCGCAGCAGCTCGGTCTTGTGCCGGGCGTCGGCGGCCAGTTGGACCCGCACGCGCCGCCAGGTGTCGGCGAAGAACGCCTCGTCGCAGTCCTCCAGCAGCCGCCGTATCCACGCACGGACGGCGGGCGGGTCGGCCAGCATCCGCCGGATGAACGCGGACTGGCGCGGCCCGCGCGCCGCCGCCAGCTCCAGCACGCGCTCGCGCGTACCGGCGTCCACGAGCGGCGACGGCGCGCCCGTGTCGTACTGACTGGCGCAGGAGATCTCCAGCGCCGCCGCCACGTACTGCTCGTCCGGCATCGTGCCGAGGTCGTCCAGCTCCTCGACCAGCGTCTCGCGGGGGCGGGCGGGCAGCAGGATGTCGGAGCGGGTGGAGCGCCACAGGAAATCCGCCTCGTGCAGCCGGTCGGCCAACTCGGGCTTCAGACCGGCGGACGTGGACGTGACCCAGCCGTGGAGCCGGGCATGGTGGCCGGGCTCGGAGAGCGCGTGCAGGGCCGCGCCCAGCTCGGCCAGCGGGGACGGTCCGAAGACGATCCGCTCGTGGGGCAGCCCGGTGATGTCGATGGTCACGCTCATGCGTCCATGCTGCACGCCACCACTGACAGCGCGGCGGACGATTGACGGCCTCGGTCAATCGGCGGGCCCGTCGGTGGTGCCCTCGGCGGGCCCGTCCACGCGCCTGTTCTCCGCCTCCACAAGCGCCATGAACTCCCGTACGGCCCGCCGGACATCGTCCGCCGTCCACTCCAGTCCGGCCGCCCCCACCGTCACCTCCGTCACCGCCACACCCGGCGGCCCCGCGCCCGAGTCGAACCAGCGGCGGAACAGGGTCACACCGGTCTCCTCGGCCTGCCGCACCGCCGCCTCGCTCAGCACCCGCGCCTCGTACGGAAGCCACACCTGGAACTGGTGCGTGTGAGGCCGCCGCGGGTGCACCCGGAACCACGGCGCGAGCGGCCCGGCGTCCGATCCCGATACCGACCCCGATCCGGACCCCGGCCCCGGAGCCGGCTCCGCGAACCCCTCCGCCAGCGCCGCCGCGACCACGCGCGCGTGCGCGACGTACGACGGCAGCCGCGGCAGCTCCCGCTCAAGCCCCAGCAGAGCGGACAGCGCCGCCGGATACTGCTGGAAGACCTGCCCTCCGTACCGATGCCGCCACACCCGCGCCTCCTCGACCACCGCCGAAGGCCCCACGAGCATCGCCCCGGACATCCCGTCCAAGGACTTGTAGAAGGACACGTACACGCTGTCCGCGAGCCCCGCGATCTCCTCCAGCGGCCGGCCGAAGTGCGTCACGCACTCCCACAGCCGCGCACCGTCGAAGTGCACCACCGCGTCCCGCTCGCGCGCCGCCGCCACCACGGCGACGAGTTCGTCCCACGTCGGCAGGACGAACCCGGCGTCGCGCAGCGGCAGTTCCAGCGCCAGCGTGCCGAACGGCTCGTCCGTCGCGTGGATCTCGTCGGCCGTCGGCAGCCGGGGCTCGGACGTCGGGTGGATCGTACGGAGCCCGCTCACGACCGACAGGGCGCCGCCCTCGTGGACCTCCGGGTGGGCCAGCGGATGCAGTGCCACGGTCGCGTTCCCGGTGCGCCCCGCCCAGCACCGCAGTGCCACCTGCTGTGCCATCGTCCCGGTCGGGAAGAAGGCGGCGGCCGGGAAGCCGAGCAGGGTCGCCACCCGGCTCTCCAGCTCGGCGACGACCCCGCCCCCGTACACGTCGGTCCATTCGTCCAGGTCGTAGACCGAGGACGCGTCGGCGGCCAGCGTGGCCAGCCGTTCACCGACGGGCCGGTCGGCGGAGCTTCGCCAGAGCGTCCGTCCGGAGGCCAGCCAGGCGGCCAGTCGTCGCCGTCGTTCGTCCTGCTCGCTCGTGTCTCCCATGGTGCGATCATCGCCCACGGCAAGCGCCCCGCCCAGCGCTTTCGCCGGGGCCGCCCACAGCCTGTGGACAGTCGGGGAATGCCACGAAACGCTGGCGTAGCATGGCGAGAAATCGTCCGGTACCCGTCGCGGACTGGAACGGAAGGCCCCACCGCGTGAACGCATCAGCAGTCCCCACCGATCCTCGTGACCCGAGGGACAGGCCCGCCCGGCTGACGGTCGGAGTCGTCGGTTCCGGCCGGGTCGGACCGACGCTGGCCGCCGCTCTCCAGCTCGCCGGCCACCGTCCGGTGGCCGCCTCGGGCGTCTCCGACGCTTCCGTACGGAGGGCGGCCGTCCTCCTTCCCGACGTGCCCCTCGTGACGCCCGCCGAGGTGCTCGCCCGGGCCGAACTGGTGCTGCTGACCGTCCCGGACGACGCGCTGCCCGGTCTGGTCGAAGGACTCGTCGAGACCGGAGCCGTCCGCCCCGGACAGCTGCTGGTCCACACATCGGGGAGGTACGGCACGAAGGTGCTGTCGCCCGCCCTGCACGCGGGCGCGCTGCCGCTCGCGCTCCACCCCGCGATGACGTTCACGGGCACCTCCGTGGACGTCCAGCGGCTGGCGGGCTGCTCCTTCGGGGTCACGGCTCCCGAGGAACTGCGCCTGGCCGCCGAGGCGTTGGTCATCGAGATGGGCGGCGAACCCGAGTGGATCGAGGAGGACGCCCGCCCGCTCTACCACGCGGCTCTGGCGCTCGGTGCGAACCACCTGGTCACCCTGGTCGCCCAGTCCATGGAGCTGCTGAGCAAGGCCGGGGTCGAGGCACCGGACAGGATGCTCGGCCCGCTCCTCGGCGCCGCCCTCGACAACGCGCTGCGCTCCGGCGACGCCGCGCTCACCGGCCCCGTGGCGCGCGGCGACGCGGGCACCGTCGCGGCGCACGTCGCCGAGCTGCGCGAGCACGCGCCCGCCGCCGTGCCCGGCTATCTGGCGATGGCCCGTACGACGGCCGACCGGGCACTCGCCCACGGCCTGCTCAAGCCGGCGCTGGCCGAGGACCTGCTGGACGTCCTGGCCGACGGCGACCACCACCGGGGGAGCGACGACCGATGAGCCTCGAACTGGCCTCCACGCGCGCGGAGCTGGACGGGCTGCTCGCCCGGCACGGCGACGCGCGGACAGCCGCAGGGCAGACGACAGCGGTACGGGAGCGGACAGCCGTACAGGAGACGACACCCGCCCCGCGCACCGCCGTCGTCATGACGATGGGCGCCCTCCACGACGGCCACGCCGCGCTCGTACGGGCCGCCCGCGCGCACGTCGGCCGGGCAGGCTTCGTCGTCGTCACCGTCTTCGTCAACCCGCTCCAGTTCGGCGCGGGCGAAGACCTCGACCGCTACCCCCGGACCCTTGAATCGGACCTGAAGACGGCCGAGGCGGCAGGCGCCGACGCCGTGTTCGCGCCGTCCACCGACGAGGTGTACCCGGGCGGCGCCCCCCAGGTCCGGATCTCCGCCGGCCCCATGGGGGAGCGCCTCGAAGGCGCCGCGCGGCCGGGCCACTTCGACGGCATGCTCACCGTCGTCGCGAAGCTGCTCCACCTCACCCGCCCCGACGTCGCCTTCTACGGACAGAAGGACGCCCAGCAACTCGGGCTGATCCGGCGGATGGCCCGCGATCTGAACTTCCCCGTCGAGATCGTCGGTGTGCCCACGGTCCGGGAGGACGACGGTCTCGCGCTGTCCAGCCGCAACCGTTTCCTCTCCACCGCCGAACGCCGGACCGCGCTCGCCCTCTCCCGCGCCCTGTTCGCCGCGCGGGACCGCCTCGGCGCCCAGCACGCGCTGCGCGCCCGCGCGGAGTCCGCACCCACGTCCAAGGCCCGCGCGGCCGCCCTCTCGGCACTGGGCGAGGCCCGCGCCGCCGCCGACACCCACGCCGTGGCGCACGCGGTGTCCCGTACGCCACGGGCGCCCGGCTGCGGCGCCCACGCCGTACGGTCGGCGGCCCGAGTCGTCCTCGACCAGGCGGTCAGGGACCACCGGTCCTTCACGCTCGACTACCTCGCGCTCGTGGACCCCGCCGACTTCACCGAGGTCCCCGACGACCACACCGGCGACGCGGTCCTCGCCGTGGCCGCGCGGGTCGGCGCGACACGGTTGATCGACAACATCCCCCTGACCTTCGGAGCCGCCCAGTGACCGCCGAGTCCGCACGGGAGCCGAGCCCAGGCCGGCCCGCCGGCATCCAGCTGCCCGCGCCCGTGCCCGGCTGGGCCATCGACGCCGACGTGGTCGTCGTCGGCTCCGGTGTCGCCGGGCTCACCGCGGCCCTGCGCTGCACGGCGGCCGGGCTCAGGACGGTCGTCGTCACCAAGGCCCGCCTCGACGACGGCTCCACCCGCTGGGCGCAGGGCGGCATCGCCGCCGCCCTCGGCGAGGGCGACACCCCCGAGCAGCACCTGAGCGACACCCTCGTGGCGGGCGCGGGCCTCTGCGACGAGGAGGCCGTACGCACCCTGGTCACCGGGGGGCCCGACGCCGTACGCCGGCTGATCGGGACCGGCGCGCGGTTCGACACCTCCGCGACGGGTGATCTCCAGCTGGCCCGTGAGGGCGGCCACCACCGCCGCCGTATCGCCCACGCGGGCGGCGACGCGACCGGCGCGGAGATCTCCCGCGCCCTGGTGGACGCGGTGCGCGACGCCTCCCTCCGTACGGTCGAGAACGCGCTGGTCCTCGACCTCCTTACGGACGAGGACGGCAACACCTCCGGCGTCACCCTCCATGTGATGGGCGAGGGCCAGCACGACGGCGTCGGCGCCGTCCGCGCCCCCGCCGTCGTCCTGGCCACCGGCGGCATGGGCCAGGTCTTCTCGGCGACGACCAACCCCGCCGTCTCCACCGGCGACGGCGTGGCCCTCGCGCTGCGGGCCGGGGCGGAGGTCTCCGACCTCGAATTCGTGCAGTTCCACCCGACGGTGCTCTTCCTCGGCGCCGGGTCGGAGGGCCAGCAGCCGCTGGTCTCCGAGGCGGTACGGGGCGAGGGCGCACATCTCGTGGACGCCGACGGGGTCCGCTTCATGCTCGACCAGCACGAACTCGCCGAGCTGGCGCCCCGCGACATCGTCGCCAAGGGCATCATGCGCCGCATGCGGGAGCAGGGCGCCGAGCACATGTATCTGGACGCCAGGCACTTCGGCGCGGAGATGTGGGCCACCCGCTTCCCGACGATCCTCGCCGCCTGCCGGTCGCACGGCATCGACCCGGTCACCGAGCCGATCCCGGTCGCGCCCGCCGCGCACTACGCGTCCGGCGGCGTCGTCACGGACCTGCACGGCCGTACGACCGTGCCGGGCCTGTACGCGTGCGGCGAGGTGGCCTGCACGGGCGTGCACGGCGCGAACCGGCTGGCGTCCAACTCCCTTCTCGAAGGGCTGGTGTTCGCCGAGCGCATCGCGGCGGACATCGCCGCCGTCGCGGCGGATCCCCACCCCGCCCCCCACCCCGCCCCCCGCCCCGACTCCCGGAGCGCGGCCGGCGCCCGCGCGTCGGCCGGGTCCACCGCCGTCCTGCCGCTCATCGCCCCCGAGGCCCGCCTCACGATCCAGCGGATCATGTCCGCGGGCGCGAGCGTCCTCAGGTCCGCCACGAGCCTGGGCGTGGCCGCCGAGGCCCTGGAAGCCGTGTACCAGGACGCGCTGCGCCCCACCGACCCCGGAAAGCCCGCCCAGCCGGGCGTCGAGTCGTGGGAGACCTCCAACCTCCTGTGCGTCGCCCGCGTCCTGGTGGCCGCCGCCCTGGAGCGCGAGGAGACCCGCGGCTGCCACTGGCGCGAGGACTTTCCCGAGCGGAACGAAACCGACTGGCGCCGCCATCTCGTCGTACGCCTCGGTACGGGCCGCGCCCTGGAGCTGAGCCGGACCGACACCCCCGCATTTCCCGCCGTACACCCCGTAGATCCCCCCGTCCCCAGGGAGCCGTCACCGTGAGCACGCCCGAAGACAGTCCACGCCCCGAGGCCGTGGACGTACCGCTCATCCAGATCGGTGCCCCGGCGTCCGCCGCCGGGGGCTGCGGCGACGGCTGCGGCTGTTCCGACGGCGAGGACTCGCTGGAGTGCGGCCTCGACCCCGCGCTCGCCGCGCTGCTGGCCGACGCCGGCCTCGACCCCGTCCAGGTCGAGGACATCGCCCACGTCGCCATCGGCGAGGACCTCGACCACGGGGTGGACGTGACGAGCGTCGCGACCGTCCCCGCCGACGCCGTCGCCACCGGCGACTTCACGGCCCGCGAGAGCGGCACGGTCGCCGGACTGCGCGTCGCCGAAGCCGTCCTGTCCCTCGTCTGTACGGAGGACTTCGAGGTCGAGAGGCACGTCGAGGACGGCGACCGCGTCGAGGCCGGCCAGAAGCTCCTCAGCGTCACCACCCGCACCCGTGACCTGCTCACCGGCGAGCGCAGCGCGCTCAACCTCCTGTGCAGGCTCTCCGGCATCGCGACCGCCACGCGCGCGTGGGCCGACGCGCTCGAAGGCACCGGCGCGAAGGTCCGCGACACCCGTAAGACGACGCCGGGACTGCGCGCCCTGGAGAAGTACGCGGTGCGCTGCGGCGGCGGCGTCAACCACCGGATGTCGCTCTCCGACGCCGCGCTCGTCAAGGACAACCACGTGGTGGCCGCCGGCGGGGTCGCGGAAGCCTTCAAGGCCGTACGGGACCAGTTCCCCGACCTGGCGATCGAGGTGGAGACAGACACGCTCCAGCAGGTCCGCGAGGTCCTCGACGCGGGCGCCGACCTGATCCTGCTGGACAACTTCACCCCGGCCGAGACCGCGGAGGCCGTCGCGCTCGTCGCCGGCCGGGCCCTGCTGGAATCGTCCGGCAGGCTCTCCCTGGAGAACGCCCGCGCGTACGCCGACACCGGCGTCGACTATCTCGCCGTCGGCGCCCTCACGCACTCCGCCCCGATCCTCGACATCGGTCTCGACCTGCGCGAGGCGGGTGTCTGATGCTGCTCACCATCGACGTCGGCAACACCCACACCGTCCTCGGTCTCTTCGACGGCGAGGAGATCGTCGAACACTGGCGCGTGTCCACGGACTCGCGCCGTACGGCCGACGAACTCGCCGTCCTCCTTCAGGGACTGATGGGGATGCATCCGCTGCTCGGCGACGAGCTGGGCGACGGCATCGAGGGCATCGCGATCTGCTCCACCGTGCCGTCCGTCCTGCACGAGCTGCGCGAGGTGACCCGCCGCTACTACGGAGACGTCCCCGCCGTCCTGGTCGAGCCGGGCATCAAGACCGGTGTGCCGATCCTGGTGGACAACCCCAAGGAGGTCGGCGCCGACCGGATCATCAACTCGGTCGCCGCCGTCGAGCTGTACGGCGGCCCCGCGGTCGTCGTGGACTTCGGCACGGCCACGACGTTCGACGCGGTCAGCGCGCGCGGGGAGTACACGGGCGGGGTCATCGCGCCCGGCATCGAGATCTCCGTGGAGGCGCTCGGCATCAAGGGGGCCCAGCTGCGCAAGATCGAGCTGGCGAGGCCGCGCAGCGTCATCGGCAAGAACACGGTCGAGGCGATGCAGTCGGGCATCGTGTACGGATTCGCCGGCCAGGTCGACGGGGTCGTGACCCGGATGGCGCGCGAGCTGGCGGAGGACCCGGGCGAGGTGACCGTGATCGCGACGGGCGGCCTGGCGCCGATCATCCTCGGCGAGGCGTCGGTGATCGACGAGCACGAGCCGTGGCTGACGCTGATCGGACTGCGACTGGTGTACGAGCGGAACGTCTCGCGCATGTAAGCCCCGACCGGTCCCGATGAATCCCCACGGATTCCGACGGATCCCAACCCCTCTCGACCGGTCCCGACCGGAACGCGCCCGATCGCCGGACGGCCCCGCAGAGCGGCCCGTCCGGCGAACGAGGCGGACAAGGTCGTGCCAGGTCGCGGCAGGTCGAGGAGCCCGACACCCCGCCGCGCCGCACCTGTCGCGTTTAGACGATTTTGTGCGGTTCGTGAGTATCGTCACCTCATGCCCACGCCCTACGGATCCCGCGGCGGCATGGCGTTCGGCGCAGACGAGTTGCGTGTGCTCCGAGGCGCCCTCGCCGTCGCCCTCCACCCCGCTCCCCTCCCCGACGAGGACGTCCAGGCATGCCTGCGCCTCGCCGAGTCCGTGGACGAGGCGGTCCGCGAGGCCGGCCGACTGCGCGCCTTCCTCCTCGCCGACCTCGCCCGTTACCGCGCCGCGCTTCCCGGCTCGGCCGCCGGCTATCTGGAGCTGCTCCAGGACGCCCTGGCAGCCGGGTACGACCCCCGCCCGGAGGACCTCATGGCTCTGCGCACCCTGCGCGCCGCACCCGTCGCCGCCGCACTGCTCGACCGCTGTCAGCGGATCGCCGAGAACTCCGTACGGGCCCGGCTCGCCGGCCGGTCGCCCGCCGCTCCCGCGCCCCGTACCCGGCTGCTCGCGCTCCAGGGCGGCCGCGCCGCGGCCGACCCGCAGCCGCCCAAGGAGGAGCCGGGCAAGGAGCCGGGGAAGCAGCCCGCGCCGCCGCGCCGCCCCGCGGCCCCCGGGCGCCCCGCCACCGAGCGCCCGATGCCCAAACCGTCCGAGGTCTTCCCGCCACGCCGTAAGCCCGCGCCCCCGCAGGAGCGCCGGGCCGCCGGATAGCTACTCTTGAGCCATGGACTACGTATCCGCTCTCGTGCCGCCCGTGGTGATGGCCGCCTTCTTCATCGGCCTGGTCGTGACGATCGTCAAGAGCCAGGGCGGGGACAACAAGACGAAGGAGGACGCGGCCGTGGACGCCGCGCTCGCCCGCGCGGAGGCCGTGGAGCAGCAGGGCGGCAGCCCTTCCGGTGCCTGACGGCCGCACGGTCGTAGATCAGGACGTACGACTTCCGCCAGGTCGTACGTCCTTTTTGTAACGTCAATAACCGGCCATTCAGACATCTCGCACTATGGTGACGATGTGCCCCGCCAATTGGGAGATCTGGAAGACGCCGTCATGAGTCGCGTCTGGCAATGGAACCGTCCGGTCACCGTCCGGGAAGTCCTCGAAGACCTTCAGCGGGAACGGTCCATCGCCTACACGACCGTGATGACCGTAATGGACAATCTCCATCAGAAGGGCTGGGTGCGCAGGGAAGTCGACGGCCGCGCCTATAGATATACGGCGGTCTCCACCCGTGCCGCCTACGCGGCCGCGCTGATGAACGAAGCCTGGTCGAAGAGCGACAACCCGGCGGCCGCTCTTGTCGCCTTCTTCGGGATGATGTCGGCGACGCAGCGCGACGCCCTGGAGGACGCGGTGCGTATGGTGCGCACCGACCGGCCGGAAGTGATCCCTGAGGCCGCGCCGGAGACGGCGCCGGAAGACCGGCGGGAAGCGACCCCCGAAGTGCCGTCCGAAGTACCGCCCGAAGTACCGCCCGGATCGCAGTCCGAAGTGCCGCCCGAAGTGCCTGACGAAGTCCCGTCCGAGGGCGCCGACCGAGAGCATCCGGCGGGGCGATAGCGTCCAGTCATGTCCTCTGGGGATCCGAAAGCCGCGACAAATGCCATCACCGTCCGGCGGGCCAGGACGAGCGATGTGTCCGCGGTCCGTCGTCTCGTCGACCCGTACGTGAGCGAAGGCATCCTGCTCGACAAAGCGACGGTGACGCTTTACGAGGACATCCAGGAGTTCTGGGTCGCCGAACGCGACGACGACGCCACGGTCGTCGGCTGCGGCGCACTCCATGTGATGTGGGAAGACCTCGCCGAAGTGCGCACTCTCGCGGTGGATCCACGCTTCCGGGGCGACGGCGTCGGACGCCATGTGCTCGACAAGTTGTTGCAGACCGCCCGGTGGCTCGGTGTGCGGCGCGTATTCTGTCTGACCTTCGAAGTCGACTTCTTCATCAAGCACGGCTTCGTGGAGATCGGTGAGACTCCTGTCGACGGAGATGTCTACAGCGAGCTGCTGCGTTCCTATGACGAGGGTGTCGCCGAGTTCCTCGGTCTCGAACGGGTGAAGCCGAACACCTTGGGTAACAGCCGGATGCTTCTGCACCTGTGAGCGGCGGAAGAACCCGGAACCCTATGTCCGAATCGCGCACGTTTCCCGTGTTCTTGTGCTACAGAACCTCTGCCGGGGGTTTGTGTTTTCCTGAGAAAAGCGGTTTCCTTTCGGCGTACTGCATTTTCGATGAAAGGAAAACCGGTGGCACAGAAGGTTCAGGTCCTTCTTGTTGACGACCTCGACGGTGGCGAGGCTGACGAGACCGTCACGTTCGCGCTGGACGGCAAGACCTACGAGATCGACCTCACGAACGCGAATGCCGACAAGCTGCGTGGGCTGCTCGACCCGTACACCAAGAGTGGCCGTCGTACCGGTGGCCGCGCCGCCGGTGGCCGTGGCAAGGGCCGCGCCGCCGCGGGTGGGAACAAGGACACCGCGGAAATTCGCAAGTGGGCCAAGGAGAACGGCTACAGCGTCAACGATCGCGGTCGTGTTCCGGCCGAGATCCGCGAAGCCTACGAGAAGGCCAACGGCTGAGATTTCGTACCCGTCGATTCTCCACGAAGCAATCGGGCCCGGTGGCACTCCGTCGCCGCCGTGTCCACGAGTCGAACGAGATCGGGGACACCCCCACCCCTGTCCCCGAGTCCGGCACTGCCTCCGGGCCCGTGTCCGAAATGAGTGAGAGCCGGCAGCGTCGGTTCCACCTCGCGTCCCGGCTCGGGGGGCCGCAGCCACACGGCGGCCCCCTGCTCCGCCCCCGGACGCCCACAGTCCTCCCCGACTCTCGGCGGAATCCCCGTCGGGCCCCTCGGCCTTCCGGGCGGCTCCGGAGCGGTCAGCCGGCCGTCGGCGCCGACGGCGGTCAGATCGAGCGCGATGCCGCCCCACTCCAGCCAGTCGAGCAGCCCCGGCAGTTCGTCCGCGCCGCCCGCGGCCACCAGCAGCCGCATCCGGCCCTCGACGAGCGCCACCGGCCCGGTACCGGCCGCGTCGATCCGCCGCAGCACCGCGGCGCCCGCGTCGGCCGGCAGTTCGAGTACGTCGAAGCGGAGCCCGGTCAGCAGTGCGACGGGTGGTCCCGCCGCCGTGGCCCAGCCCAGCTCGTGCTCGTACCAGAAGGCGCTGCCGCCTTCGAGCGGCAGCGGCGCGCGGGGCGACGGAACGGGGAGGGCCATGCACGGACCAACTCCCCGCCCAGCCATTGAGTTACGCACTGTCGACGCATGCTCGCTCTACGTGTTCGCCGTGGGGGCGTACGGAAGCATTCGGGAGTGCAAGGGTGTTCGCCCGTAGCGGAGCGAACCGGGGTGCGCCGCATGGACTGTCGGTGCTTACGGGTAAGACATTCCTAGTGGGGAGGGGCGACACGCGGTCCCGGACGTCTCACGTTCGCCATCGGCGTACCGATAGCGGGGGTATCTGTCTGGCCTGCGGGAACATCGTCTCGCACCATCAGGTTGGAGCAGGTGTCGGCTGTTCGTGAGGAAAGTTCGCCGCCGACGGCGGGGTGATCACGGCGGATGTCGGCAGTTGGAATGAGCGGTCCCCGCTTGCGGGACTAAGCTGCGGAAGGACAGGGAGGGGACCGACCCCTTTACTGCCTGACCGCTCTGAGGAGCGATTAACGATGTTCGAGAGGTTCACCGACCGCGCGCGGCGGGTTGTCGTCCTGGCTCAGGAAGAAGCCCGGATGCTCAACCACAACTACATCGGCACCGAGCACATCCTCCTGGGCCTTATCCACGAGGGTGAGGGTGTCGCCGCTAAGGCCCTGGAGAGCCTCGGGATTTCGCTCGAGGCGGTCCGCCAGCAGGTGGAGGAGATCATCGGGCAGGGCCAGCAGGCTCCGTCCGGCCACATCCCCTTCACACCCCGTGCCAAGAAGGTCCTGGAGCTGTCGCTCCGCGAGGCCCTTCAGCTCGGCCACAACTACATCGGCACCGAGCACATCCTGCTCGGCCTGATCCGCGAGGGCGAGGGCGTCGCCGCCCAGGTCCTCGTGAAGCTGGGCGCCGATCTCAACCGGGTGCGGCAGCAGGTCATCCAGCTGCTCTCCGGCTACCAGGGCAAGGAGGCCGCCACCGCCGGCGGCCCGGCCGAGGGCACGCCCTCGACCTCCCTCGTCCTGGACCAGTTCGGCAGGAATCTCACCCAGGCAGCTCGTGAGTCCAAGCTCGACCCGGTCATCGGGCGCGAGAAGGAGATCGAGCGGGTCATGCAGGTGCTGTCCCGCCGTACGAAGAACAACCCGGTCCTCATCGGCGAGCCCGGCGTCGGCAAGACGGCGGTCGTCGAGGGACTGGCGCAGGCCATCGTCAAGGGCGAGGTGCCCGAGACCCTCAAGGACAAGCACCTCTACACCCTGGACCTCGGCGCCCTGGTCGCGGGCTCCCGCTACCGAGGTGACTTCGAGGAGCGCCTGAAGAAGGTCCTCAAGGAGATCCGCACCCGCGGCGACATCATCCTGTTCATCGACGAGCTCCACACCCTCGTGGGTGCGGGCGCCGCCGAGGGCGCGATCGACGCGGCTTCGATCCTGAAGCCCATGCTCGCCCGTGGGGAACTCCAGACCATCGGTGCGACGACGCTCGACGAGTACCGCAAGCACCTGGAGAAGGACGCCGCGCTGGAGCGCCGCTTCCAGCCGATCCAGGTGGCAGAGCCGTCGCTGCCGCACACCATCGAGATCCTCAAGGGCCTGCGGGACCGTTACGAGGCGCACCACCGCGTGTCCATCACGGACTCCGCGCTGGTCGCAGCCGCGACGCTCGCCGACCGTTACATCTCGGACCGCTTCCTGCCGGACAAGGCGATCGACCTGATCGACGAGGCCGGCTCACGGATGCGCATCCGCCGGATGACCGCTCCGCCGGACCTCCGCGAGTTCGACGAGAAGATCGCGAACGTCCGCCGCGACAAGGAGTCGGCCATCGACTCCCAGGACTTCGAGAAGGCAGCTTCGCTCCGCGACAAGGAGAAGCAGCTGCTGGCCGCGAAGACCAAGCGGGAGAAGGAGTGGAAGGCCGGCGACATGGACGTCGTCGCCGAGGTGGACGAGGAGCTGATCGCCGAGGTCCTGGCGACCGCCACGGGCATCCCGGTCTTCAAGCTCACCGAGGAGGAGTCCTCGCGACTGCTCCGTATGGAGGACGAGCTCCACAAGCGCGTCATCGGCCAGAAGGACGCCATCAAGGCGCTCTCCCAGGCCATCCGGCGTACGCGGGCGGGTCTGAAGGACCCCAAGCGTCCCGGTGGCTCGTTCATCTTCGCCGGCCCCTCCGGAGTCGGTAAGACGGAGCTGTCCAAGACGCTCGCCGAATTCCTCTTCGGCGACGAGGACGCGCTGATCTCCCTCGACATGTCGGAGTTCAGCGAGAAGCACACGGTTTCGCGTCTCTTCGGTTCTCCCCCCGGATACGTGGGGTACGAAGAGGGCGGCCAGCTCACCGAGAAGGTGCGCCGGAAGCCGTTCTCCGTCGTTCTCTTCGACGAGGTCGAGAAGGCCCACCCCGATATCTTCAATTCCCTTCTGCAGATCCTGGAGGACGGTCGGCTGACCGACTCCCAGGGCCGGGTCGTGGACTTCAAGAACACGGTCATCATCATGACGACCAACCTCGGGACCAGGGACATCTCCAAGGGGTTCAACCTGGGCTTCGCCGCCCAGGGCGACACCAAGTCCAACTACGAGCGGATGAAGAACAAGGTCAACGAAGAGCTGAAGCAGCACTTCCGGCCCGAGTTCCTCAACCGTGTCGACGACACGGTCGTCTTCCACCAGCTCACCGAGGAAGACATCATCCAGATCGTCGACCTCATGGTGGACAAGGTGGACGAGCGCCTGAAGGACCGGGACATGGGCCTTGAGCTCAGCCCGAACGCCAAGGCGCTGCTCGCCAAGAAGGGTTACGACCCCGTTCTGGGCGCCCGGCCGCTGCGCCGGACGATCCAGCGCGAGATCGAGGACATCCTCTCCGAGAAGATCCTCTTCGGTGAGCTGCGCCCCGGTCACATCGTGGTCGTGGACACCGAGGGCGAGGGCGACGAGAAGAAGTTCAGCTTCCGCGGCGAGGAGAAGTCGGCACTGCCCGACGTCCCGCCGATCGAGCAGGCGGCCGGCGGCGGCGCCGGTCCGAACCTGACGAAGGAAGCGTGAGCCGACGCTGAACGAAGGCTGAGGCGAGGCTGAGCCCAGTCCGAAGGGGTGGCCCGGGACCGTAACTGGTCCCGGG
>NZ_JBHUZM010000077.1:0-36511 GCF_042667665.1 Streptomyces sp. NPDC057307
CCTCACCCCCACCATCACCACCGCCCTCACCCACAACCACCCCCAAATCACCCTCCACCACGGCACCCCCCACACCCCCCACCTCACCCCCACCACCACCAGTGAGGTGCTGACCATCCCCGACGGGGAAGCGGCGTGGAAGCTGATGCCTGGGGGTGGCTCTCTCGACGATCTGTCACTCGTGCCCAACCCCGAGGCTCTTCGTCCGCTCGCACCCGGTGAGGTACGCGTTGCCGTACGCGCCGGTGGCCTGAACTTTCGCGACGTCCTGGTGGCTCTCGGCATGATCGAGAGCGACCGGGGGACGGCAGCCGAAGGCGCGGGTGTGGTGGTGGAGTTGGGTTCGGATGTGACGGATCTGGCGGTCGGTGACCGGGTTATGGGTCTGCTGTCGGAAGGCGCCGGCCCGCTCGCTGTGGTCGATCGCCGGCTGGTGACGGATATTCCGTCGGGTTGGTCTTTTGCTGAGGCTGCGTCGTTCCCGGTGGTGTTTTTGACGGCGTTTTACGGGTTGCGGGATTTGGCTGGTGTGCGTGGGGGTGAGTCGGTTCTGGTGCATGCGGCTGCTGGTGGTGTGGGTTCGGCGGCGATGCAGTTGGCGGCGTATTGGGGGGTGGATGTGTTTGCGACGGCGAGTGTGCCGAAGTGGGGTGTGTTGCGGTCGCGTGGTTTGTCGGAGGGGCGGATCGGTGATTCGCGGAGTCTGGAGTTCGAGGAGCGGTTCCGTTCGGAGCTCGGCGGTCGTGGTGTGGATGTGGTGCTGAATTCCCTGACGGGGGAGTTCGTGGACGCGTCACTGCGTTTGCAGCAGCCCGGCGGCCGATTCATCGAAATGGGACGGACCGAGATACGCGATCCGCAGCAGATCGCCGACCAGTACGACGGAGTGCGGTACACGGCATTCGACTTGATGGAGGCTGGTCCGGTTCGTATTGGGGAGATGTTGGCTGAGCTTGGTGAGTTGTGTGGGCGTGGTGTGCTGCGGCCGTTGCCGGTGTCGGTGTGGGATGTGCGGCGGGCGGGTGAGGCGTTGCGGTTCATGAGTCAGGCCCGGCATGTGGGGAAGGTCGTGCTGTCCGTGCCTGCGCCGTGGGCGGGTGAGTCGGGCACCGTACTGATCACTGGCGGCACGGGTGCGCTCGGTGGCCTGGTCGCCCGCCACCTCGTCACCGAACACGGCGCACGCAGCCTCGTTCTGACCAGCCGTCGAGGTCTGGAGGCCCCGGGAGCAACGGAGTTGGTCGAACAGCTCGAAGAACTGGGCGCCGAAGTACAGGTGGTTGCCTGCGATGTGAGTGAACGCGCCGGAGTCGCCAAAGCATTGGACTCGGTACCGACGAACGCTCCGCTCACCGGTGTCGTGCACGCCGCCGGTGTACTGGATGACGCGACGATCGAGGCGCTGACCCCCGAGCAATTCGACTCGGTACTCCGCCCGAAGGCGGATGCGGCGTGGTATTTGCATGAGTTGACGCGGGATTTGGATCTGTCGGTGTTTGTGGTGTTCTCGTCGGCGGCTGGTGTGTTGGGGAATGCGGGGCAGGGGAATTATGCGGCGGCGAATGCGTATGTGGATGGGCTGGTGCGGTATCGGCGTTCGCTCGGCTTGTCGGGTGTGTCGTTGGCGTGGGGCTTGTGGGCCGAGGCGAGTGGGATGACCGGTCACTTGTCGGAGGGCGATCTGGGCCGTCTGGAGCGCAGCGGTCTTGGTGCGTTGTCGTCGGTCGAGGGGCTGGGGTTGTTCGACCGGGCGTGGCGGGGTGAGGAGCCGGTGGTGGTGCCGGTGAAGCTGGATGTGGGGGTGTTGCGGCGGACGGTGGCGCGGGGTGGGCGGGTGCCGGCGTTGTTCGCGGGGCTGGCCGGGTCCGGTCCGGTGGTGGGTTCGGGGCTGCGGTCGGTGTCGGCGGTGACGGCTGGCGTCGGCGGTGGCGGCTGGGAGGAGCGGCTGTCGCGCGTCCAGGCCAATGAGCGTGGGGAACTGGTGCTGGATCTGGTACGGGGCCAGGTGGCCGCGGTGCTCGGACACGGCAGCGCCGGGCAGGTCGTGGTCGACGCGGCGTTCAAGGAGCTGGGCTTCGACTCGCTGACCGCGGTCGAGCTTCGTAACCGTCTCAACGCGGAGACGGGGCTACGGCTGCCCGCGACGCTGATCTTCGACCATCCCACCCCGACCGCCCTGGCCGACCACATCCACACCCAACTCGCACCGGCCGAGAAGGATCCGTCGGAGCAACTGCTGGCGGAACTGGAGCGAATGGAGTCCGAACTTGCCTCCCTCGCCGACCTCACCACTTCGCACGACGCCATCAATGAGCGCTTGAACAGCCTCATGAGGAAGTGGAACGGAATCCGTGAGGACGGCGTTTCCGACGCTTCTCCCGAGAGTTTCGAGGAAGCAAGTGACGACGAACTCTTCGAAGCGCTCGACAGTGAGCTCGGAGCATCCTGATTCACCACAGTCGTGTTCTGTCCCCCGTTGACGGCAATGGAACGTCGCCCCCGGCAAGAGGTGTATGTCAAATGAGTAATGAAGACAAGCTCCGTGACTATCTCAAGCGGGCCACATCTGATCTGCGCCAGGCCAATCGGCGCATTCGGGAAGTGGAGGAGAAGAACGGCGAGCCGATAGCCATCGTGGGGATGGCTTGCCGCTTCCCGGGCGGGGTGTCTTCGCCGGAGGACCTGTGGCAGTTGGTCGCGGAAGGCACGGACGCCATTTCCGGGTTCCCCACCAATCGCGGCTGGGACCTGGAAGGGCTTTACGACCCGGACCCCGAGCACATGGGGACGACCTATTCCCGGCAGGGCGGATTCCTGCACGACGCGGATCAGTTCGACGCCGCGTTCTTCGGGACCCACCCGCGCGAGGCTACGGCGATGGACCCGCAGCAGCGGCTGCTGCTGGAGACGGCCTGGGAATCGATCGAGCGCGCCGGATTCAACCCCGACTCGCTGCGTGGCAGCAAGACCGGCGTGTTCGTCGGCGCCATCGCGCAGGCGTACGGCAAGCCGGCCGGCGCGTCGGGTTCGGAGTACGAGGGCTACATGGGAACCGGTACGACGACGAGCGTCGCGTCGGGTCGTATCTCGTATTCGTTGGGTCTTGAGGGTCCGGCGGTGTCGGTGGATACGGCGTGTTCGTCGTCGTTGGTGGCGTTGCACATGGCGGCGCAGTCGCTGCGTCAGGGTGAGAGCACGCTGGCGCTGGCGGGTGGGGTGACGGTCATGTCGTCGCCGGGTCTGTTCGTGGAGTTCAGTCGGCAGCGGGGTCTGGCGGTGGACGGTCGTTGCAAGCCGTTCGCGGATGCGGCAGACGGTACGGGTTTCGCGGAAGGCGTGGGCTTTCTCGTGTTGGAGCGCCTGTCAGACGCCCAACGCAACGGTCACCGGATTCTGGCCGTGATACGCGGCTCTGCCATCAACCAGGATGGTGCGAGCAACGGCCTCACCGCGCCCAACGGTCCTTCCCAGGAACGCGTCATCCGCCAGGCGCTGGCTGGGGCGGGACTGACTGCGGCAGAGGTCGACGCGGTCGAGGCCCATGGCACCGGCACCACCCTCGGCGATCCGATCGAGGCGCAGGCACTGCTTGCGACGTACGGACAGAACCGCCCCGACAACCGTCCGCTGTATCTGGGATCCATCAAGTCGAACATCGGCCACACTCAGGCCGCCGCAGGTATGGCCAGCACCATCAAGATGGTGATGGCGATGCAGGCCGGGGTGCTGCCGCAGTCGCTGCATGTGGACACGCCGTCGAGGCACGTCGACTGGACGGCGGGAGCCGTCGAGATCCTGACCGAGGCACGCCCTTGGTTGAACGACCATCATCCACGTCGGGCGGGCATCTCCTCCTTCGGCATCAGCGGCACGAATGCCCATGTGATTGTGGAGGAGGCGCCGGCGCTGGGGGCGGGTGTCGCGGGGTCGGGGGAGTTGGGTGTTGTGCCGTGGGTGGTGTCGGGGAAGTCGGCTGTGGCGTTGGGGGCGCAGGCGGGGCGGTTGTCGGCGGTTGCGGGGGCTGATCCGGTGGCAGTAGGGCGGGCGTTGGTATCGTCCCGGGCCCAGTTCGACCATCGTGCGGTGCTGATTGGTGGGTCGGTGGAGGAGTTGCTGGCGGGGGCTCGGGCTTTGGCGGCGGGTGAGCCGTCGCCGTTCGTGGTGTCGGGTCAGGTCGCGTCCGGCACGGGGCGGACGGTGCTGGTGTTCCCGGGGCAGGGGTCGCAGTGGGCGGGAATGGCGGTGGAACTCGCTGCCGAACTGCCCGTGTTCAGGGAGCGTTTGGACGAATGTGCGGTGGCGCTGGAGGAGTTCACGGACTGGGGTCTGTGGGATGTCCTCAACGAAGCCGATGACACGGCGTCACTTGAGCGGGTCGATGTCGTCCAGCCCGTCCTCTGGGCGGTGATGGTGTCACTCGCCGCCGCCTGGGCGGACCTCGGAGTGGTCCCGGATGCGGTCGTCGGTCATTCCCAGGGCGAGATCGCGGCGGCCACGGTCGCGGGGATCCTGACCCTTGAGGACGGCGCCCGTATCACCGCGCTGCGGTCGAAGGCCCTGACCGTGCTGGCCGGCACCGGCGGGATGGTTTCCGTGCCGCTGCCCGCGGCGGAGGTCCAGGCCCACCTCGACACCCACGCCCCCACCCTCACCATCGCCACCATCAACGGGCCTGCATCCACCGTCATCGCCGGCGACGTCACGGCCCTCGAAATCATTCTGGACTGGTATCAGGCACAGGACATCAGAGCGCGGCGTATCGATGTCGACTACGCCTCCCACACCCCTCACATCGACCAACTCCAGGACACGCTCGCCGAGTTGCTGGCCCCGGTCACGCCGCAGGCGGTGACGGACATCGCGTTCTACTCGACGGTCACGGGTGAGCGTGTCACCGACACCACCACGATGGACGCCACGTACTGGTATCAGAATCTGCGCGGGACGGTCCGGTTCGAGACCACCACCCGCACGCTCCTCGCCGACGGCTACCGCCTGTTCATCGAGTCCAGCCCGCATCCGGTCCTGACCATCGGCATCCAGGACACCACCGACACCACGGAAACACCCGCCACCGTCATCGGCACCCTCCGCCGGCAGCAAGGCACGCTGACCCAGCTCCTCACCTCGGCCGCCCACGCGCACACCACCGGCACCCCCATCAACTGGACACGCTTCCTCCCTGAGACGCAACAAGCGGTTGATCTGCCGACGTATCCGTTCCAGCGCGAGTCGTACTGGCTGAAGGCCCCGACACGCCTCCAGGACGCGACGTCTCTGGGCCAGTCAGGGAGTGAGCATGCGCTGCTCGGGGCGCGGATCGACCTCGCCGACACCACCACCCTCTTCACCGGCCGGCTCTCCCTTGGCACGCATCCGTGGCTTGCCGATCATGCCGTGGCCGGCACCGTCCTCCTGCCCGGCGCCGCCCTTGTCGACCTCGCCCTGCACGCAGGACTCCACACCGGCCACCCCCACCTCACCGAACTCACCCTCCACGCACCCCTGATCCTCGACGAGCACACACCCCGCCAACTCCACGTCACTCTTGAACCCGCCCACGACGGAACCCGCACCCTCACCATCCACACCCGCAGGGACGACGGCGTGGACACCGAGGCCGAGTGGGTCCAGCACGCCGACGGCACCCTCACCCAGGACAAGCCTGTCCTGCCGGCGCCGCCCACCACCTGGCCCCCCGCCGGCGCCGAACCGGTCGACATCACCAACCTCTACGAGGACCTGCACGCACGCGGCTACCACTACGGCCCAACCTTCCAGGGCCTCACCACCGCCTGGAAACACGGAACCGACCTCTACGCCGACATCACCCTCCCCGAGAACACCGACACCACCGGCCACACCATCCACCCAGCCCTCCTCGACGCAGCCCTCCACACCGCACTCCTCACCACCAACACCGACAACACCGAACTCCACCTCCCGTTCACCTTCACCCACACCCACCCCCACGCCACCCACGCCACCCACGCCCGCGCCCACCTCACCACCCACAACAACACCCACACCCTCCACCTCACCACCAACACCAACCAACCCCTCCTCACCACCACCCTCACCACCCGACCCACCACCCCCCACCCCCTCACCACCACCCAAACCAACCACCTCTACACCCTCAACTGGACCCCAATCCCGCTCCCGCAGACCTCCTCCACCGGACCGGCCCCGTGGGCCGTCCTCGGCGCGCACGACGAGTCGGTGGCCCAACGCCTCCGCGCTTCACTTGGTGTCGACGGGCTGCCGGCGTACGAGACGCTTGACGCCCTCGCAGCCGCCGACGGACCTCTGCCGAGCGCGGTGTTCCTGCCCGGCGTACTGGGTCGGCTCGGCACGGGGACCGGTAGCACCGCCGAGCCGGTGCCGGCCGTGCACCAGGCGACCTGGCATCTGGTGCAAGTGCTCCAGCAGTGGCTGGCCGACGAGAAGTGGGCGGACACCAAGCTGGTCGTCGTCACCGACGGGGCCGTGGAGATCCAGCGGGGCGATACCCCGAACGACGTCCTCGGCTCGACGGTCTGGGGGCTCGTCCGTACGGCACAGTCGGAGAACCCGGACCGCCTCGTACTCCTCGACCTGGACGGCGCCGACGACATCGGGACAGTCGTGGCGACCGTGCTGGCCGGCACTGAGACGCAGGTCGCCGTGCGACGGGGCGTCCTGTACGCCGCCCGGCTGACCCAGGCGGCGCCCGCCCCTCTTGAGCTCCCCGGCCCGGCCGAGGCCCCCGCTCCGTGGCGGCTCGATGTCACCACGGCCGGAACGTTGGAGAACGTCACCCTTGCCGCGCACCCCGAAGCAGCCGAGCGCCCGCTCACACCTGGCGAGGTGCGTGTCGCCGTACGCGCCGCCGGGCTGAACTTCCGTGACGTGCTCATCGCTCTCGGCACCTACCCCGGCGAGGCTCAGATGGGCATCGAAGGAGCCGGTGTCGTAGTCGAGTTGGGTTCGGATGTGACGGATCTGGCGGTCGGTGACCGGGTCATGGGCTTGCTGTCGGAAGGCGCCGGCCCGCTCGCTGTGGTCGATCGCCGGCTGGTGACGGATATTCCGTCGGGTTGGTCTTTTGCTGAGGCTGCGTCGTTTCCGGTGGTGTTTTTGACGGCGTTTTACGGGTTGCGGGATTTGGCTGGTGTGCGTGGGGGTGAGTCGGTTCTGGTGCATGCGGCTGCTGGTGGTGTGGGTTCGGCGGCGATGCAGTTGGCGGCGCATTGGAAGGTGGATGTGTTTGCGACGGCGAGTGTGCCGAAGTGGGGTGTGTTGCGGTCGCGTGGTTTGTCGGAGGGGCGGATCGGTGATTCGCGGAGTCTGGAGTTCGAGGAGCGGTTCCGTTCGGAACTCGGTGGTCATGGTGTGGATGTGGTGCTGAATTCCCTGACGGGGGAGTTCGTGGACGCGTCACTGCGTTTGCAGCAGCCCGGCGGCCGATTCATCGAAATGGGAAAGGCGGATATCCGCGACCAGGAAGATATCTCCAGGAAGTACGAAGGCATTGCCTATCAGGCGTTCGATCTGCTGGAGGCTGGTCCGGTTCGTATCGGGGAGATGTTGGCTGAGCTTGGTGAGTTGTGTGGGCGTGGTGTGCTGCGGCCGTTGCCGGTGTCGGTGTGGGATGTGCGGCGGGCGGGTGAGGCGTTGCGGTTCATGAGTCAGGCCCGGCATGTGGGGAAGGTCGTGCTGTCCGTGCCTGCGCCGTGGGCGGGGGACTCGGGCACCGTACTGATCACTGGCGGCACGGGTGCGCTCGGTGGCCTGGTCGCCCGCCACCTCGTCACCGAACACGGCGCACGTCATCTCCTCCTCGCCAGTCGGCGTGGACCGGACGCAGAAGGTGTCGCAGCGCTCGTCGGCGAACTTCGCGAACTGGGCGCCGAAGTCACCCTGGCAGCATGCGATGTGAGCGACCGTCAGTCATTGACTGAACTACTCGGATCCATTCCCGTGGCTCACCCGCTCACCGCCGTTGTCCACGCGGCAGGCGTACTCGACGACGGACTCCTCGCCACCCTCACTCCAGGACAACTGAACTCTGTCCTGGGCGTGAAGGCGGATGCGGCGTGGTATTTGCATGAGTTGACGCGGGATTTGGATCTGTCGGTGTTTGTGGTTTTCTCGTCGGCGGCTGGTGTGTTGGGGAATGCGGGTCAGGGGAATTATGCGGCGGCGAATGCGTATGTGGATGGGCTGGTGAGGTATCGGCGTTCGCTCGGTTTGTCGGGTGTGTCGTTGGCGTGGGGTTTGTGGGCCGAGGCGAGTGGGATGACCGGTCACTTGTCGGAGGGCGATCTGGGCCGTCTGGAGCGCAGCGGTCTTGGTGCGTTGTCGTCGGTTGAGGGGCTGGGGCTGTTCGACCGGGCGTGGCGGGGTGAGGAGCCGGTCGTGGTGCCGGTGAAGCTGAATGTGGGGGTGTTGCGCAGGACGGTGGCGCGGGGTGGCCGGGTGCCGGCGTTGTTCGCGGGGCTGGCCGGGTCCGGTCCGGTGGTGGGTTCGGGGCTGCGGTCGGTGTCGGCGGTGACGGCAGGCGTCGGCGGTGGCGGCTGGGAGGAGCGGCTGTCGCGCGTCCAGGCCAATGAGCGTGGGGAGCTGGTGCTGGATCTGGTACGGGGCCAGGTGGCCGCGGTGCTCGGACACGGCAGCGCCGGGCAGGTGGTGGTGGACGCGGCGTTCAAGGAGCTGGGCTTCGACTCGCTGACCGCGGTCGAGCTTCGTAACCGTCTCAACGCGGAGACGGGGCTACGGCTGCCCGCGACGCTGATCTTCGACCATCCCACCCCGACCGCCCTCGCCGACCACATCCACACCCAACTCGCACCCCAAGCGGTGGATACCACAGCCGCGATGCTCGCCGAACTCCAGCGCCTCGAAGCCCAGTTCACCGCGCTTGTCGATGACGAGAACGCACGCATCAGCGTCGCCGGCCATCTGAAGTCCATGCTCAGGCGTTGGTCCCCGGGCGGCGAGGACAGCTCCGCCGCCAAGTCACAAGCACAGTCACGAGTACGGGCCGGCACACGGCAGCAGGCAGGGCAAGAGACAGAACCCAAGGAGGACTTCGCGGATGTGAGCGCCAGCGAACTCTTCCAGTTCATCGACAACGAGTTGGGCCGAGGGGCCAAGTGACCCCGTCGCGCCAGTGCCCGCGCCAGTGCCAGTGCCAGCGCCCGTGCCGGTAACGGTCACCAGAGTCCACGAACACCGCAGCTCCTGAAGGGGGTCATCAGATGTCGGAAGCGGAAGACGCCAAACTCGTCGAATACCTGAAATGGGTCACGGCCGAGCTGAAGCAGACGAAGCAGCAGCTCGCGGACGCCGAGTCGGCGCAGGACGAGCCGGTCGCCATCGTGGGCATGGCCTGCCGCTATCCGGGTGGCGTCACCTCGCCGGAAGACCTGTGGCGGCTCGTCGAGAAGGGCGAGGACGCCATCGCGGCGTTCCCCGAGGACCGGGGCTGGGACCTGGACGGCCTCTACCACCAGGACCCGGAGCAGACCGGCACCTCCTACGTCGCCGAAGGCGGCTTCCTTTACGACGCAGGCGACTTCGACGCCTCCTTCTTCGGTATCAGCCCCCGCGAGGCCATCGCGACCGACCCGCAGCAGCGTCTGCTGCTGGAGACCGCGTGGGAGGCATTCGAGCGCGCCGGCATCGCCCCCGACTCACTGCGCGGCACCCGCACCGGTGTCTACGCGGGCGTCGCCTACGGCGACTACGTCGGGCGGCTCGCCCAACTCCCAGCCGAATTCGAGGCGTTCATGGGAAGCGCCAGCACGAACAGTGTCGCGTCAGGACGTATCTCGTACACCATGGGCCTGGAAGGTCCGGCCGTGTCTGTCGACACGGCCTGCTCGTCCTCGCTCGTCGCCCTGCATCTCGCCGCGCAGGCCCTCCGTAGAGGCGAATGCGACCTCGCGTTGGCCGGGGGAGTGACCATCATGGCCAGCCCCGCCCTGTTCATCGAGTTCAGCCGCCAGCGCGGACTCTCCGCCGACGGCCGCTGCAAGCCCTTCGCCGCGCAGTCGAACGGGACCGGCTTCGCCGAGGGCGCGGGCCTCCTCGTACTGGAGCGGCTCTCCGACGCCGAACACAACGGGCACCGGATCCTCGCCGTCGTCGCCGGCTCGGCCGTCAACCAGGACGGAGCGAGCAACGGCCTCACCGCGCCCAACGGTCCCTCCCAGGAACGCGTCATCCGCCAGGCCCTCGCCGACGCCGGCCTCACCCCTGCCGAAGTCGACGTGGTCGAAGCCCACGGCACCGGCACCACCCTCGGCGACCCCATCGAAGCGCAGGCGCTCCTCACCGCATACGGCAAGCACCGCCTGCCCGGCCGGCCCCTCCACCTCGGATCGGTCAAGTCGAACATCGGTCACACCCAGGCCGCCGCAGGCGTCGCCGGCATCATCAAGATGGTCATGGCCATGCGGGCGGGCACGCTCCCGAAATCCCTGCACATCGACGCGCCGTCCCCGATGGTCGACTGGTCGGCGGGAGCCGTGGAACTCCTCACCGAGCACCTTCCCTGGACCGACGACCAGCACCCGCGCCGTGCCGGCGTCTCCTCCTTCGGCATCAGCGGCACCAACGCCCACGTCATCATCGAGGACGCACCGGCGGCGCAAGCCACCGCCGAGTCGCACCACGAGTCGTACCGCGACGCTGGCCGCGAGGCCGCCCCCGAACCGGACCCCAAGACGGACCTCAAGACGGACTCCGAGGCGAATGACGAAGCGCATGGGGAAGCGAACGGCGAGGCGAACAGCGAGAAGCCCGGCCAGCAGCCCCGCGAGGAGCCCGGGACGGCCGCCCCGCCCCACCCCGGCACCGTCCCCTGGCTGCTGTCCGCCAAATCCCCGGCCGCCCTGCGGGCCCAGGCCGCGCGCCTGCACGAAGAACTGACCGACGACTCCGGCTCGCTCGCCGACGCGGACCCGGCAAGCATCGGCCACGCCCTCGCCACCACCCGCACCGCCTTCACCCACCGTGCCGTCGTCCTGGACGACGACCGCGCCGGATTCCTGCGCAGCCTGCGGACCCTGGCCCAGGGCGGCTCCTCACCGGACATCGCCCAAGGCGGCGCCGGCGTGTCCAGGGGCGGCAGGACCGCCTTCCTGTTCACCGGTCAGGGCAGCCAGCGCCTCGGCATGGGACGGGGACTGTACGAGACGTTCCCCACGTACGCCGAGGCGTTCGACGCCGCCTGCACCCACTTCGACCCTCACCTGGACCGCCCGCTGCGCGACGTCGTGTTCGCCGGCGCGCGCTCCGAGGACGGCGCCCTCCTCGACCAGACCCGCTACGCGCAGCCCGCCCTTTTCGCCGTCGAGACCGCACTGTTCCGGCTGATGGAATCCTTCGGCGTACGACCGGACTTCGTGCTCGGGCACTCCATCGGGGAACTGGCCGCCGCGCACGCCGCAGGCGTCCTCCCCCTCCCCGACGCCTGCGCCCTGGTCGCCGCCCGCGGACGGCTCATGCAGTCCGCCGACAGCGATGGCTCCATGGTCTCCGTACGGGCCCCGGAGGCCGACGTCCAGAAAACCCTCGCGGAGTACGCGGGCCGGGTGTCGGTGGCCGCCGTCAACGGCCCGTCCTCCACGGTCATCTCGGGGGACGCCGACGCGGTACGGGCCGTCGCCGGGACCTGGCGCGCCGACGGAATCAAGACCAAGCGTCTGCGCACCAGCCACGCCTTCCACTCACCCCACATGGACGGCGTGCTCGCCGAATTCCGGGAAGCCGCCACCGGCCTGCGCTACGCCGCCCCGACGATCCCGCTCATCTCCAACGTCACCGGCGAGCGGGTCACCGCCGAGCAACTGGCCTCCCCCGACTACTGGGTCGGCCATGTCCGCGGCGCCGTACGCTTCCACGACGGCATACGCAGCCTCGAAGCCGCAGGCGTCACCCGGTTCGTGGAACTCGGCCCCGACGCCGTACTGAGCGGCATGGCCCGGGAATGCCTCACCACCGAGCCCGCAGTGCTGGTGCCTGCATGCCGCGGCGACCGCTCCGAGGAACGCACCTTCGCCGCCGCCCTCGCGCAGCTCTGGGTGTCCGGCGCCACGGTCGCCTGGCCGAGCCTGCTGACCGAACGCGGCGCGCGACAGCAGCCCGTCGACCTGCCGACGTACGCCTTCCAACGCCGCCGCTACTGGCTCGACACGGACGGCCCGGCCTCCCGGGAGCGCCGGACCGACGCCGCCGCCGAGACGTCCGGTACGGCCCCGTCCGTGCAGGAGCGCGGATTCTGGGCGGCGGTCGGCAACGGCGACCTCGCCACCCTGGCCACCGAACTACGCCTAGACAACACGCAGATGAAGGCGCTGCGCGCCGTCCTTCCCGCGCTCGACGGCTGGCGCAGACAGAGCTCGTGGGGACACCGCACCGGCTGGAAGCGACTGCCCGCAGGCCGGGGCGAGCCGTCACTCTCCGGCGAATGGCTGCTCGCCGTACCCGCCGGGCACACCGGCGACCCCGCCGTCGCCGCAGTCCGGCAGATGCTGACCCGGTACGGGGCCACTGCCCTGGCAGTGCCCGTCGAGACGGCGGACACGGACCGGTTCGCCGTGCTGGACCGGATCAGATCCGCGGGCGCCGACCCCCGGTCTGCCGTCGGCGTGCTCTCCCTGCTCTCCCTGGCCGACACCGCGCCGGCGTCCGACACCGCGCCGGCGTCCGACCCCGCGCCGGCGTCCGACCCCGCGCCGGCGTCCGACCCCGCGCCGGCGTCCGACACCGCGCCGACCCCCGACACCTCGGCCTCCGGCACGGACGCTTTCCCGACCGCGTCGTTCGCCCTGACACTCGCACTGGCGCAGGCCCTCGGCGACGCCGGCATCGAGGCGCCGCTGTGGTGCCTGACCCAGACCCACGACGCGGCCGCCGTAGGGCCCGATGACCCCACCGCCGCGCCCACCGCCGCACCGGCAACCGGACAAGCGCCGCTGTGGGGCCTCGGACGATCCCTCGCCACTGAACACCCCACCCGCTGGGGCGGCCTGGCCGACCTGCCCACCGGATTCGGCACAGCTGCAGCCGGCACAGCCGACACCGATACGGCGGCCACCAGCACAGCCGACACCGACACCGACACGAGCACAGCCGAGCGGCTCGCCCGTGTCCTCTCCCAGCCGCGCACGGATCGCGCCGAGCGCCAGGTCGCGGTGCGCGCGACCGGGACGTACGGACTCCGGCTCCGCCGGGCGACCCTCACCGAGGGGAAAGCCACCGAAACCGGCCGCCCCGGTGCGGTACTCGTCGCCGGACCCGTCACCCCGTATGTCGCCCACGCGGTACGGCAGTTCGTCGACGAGGGCTGCGACCGGCTGATCCTGGCCGTGCCCGACGACGGCCGTTCGGGCGACGCGGTGCGCGTACTGGAGGCCGAACTCACCGCCTTCGGAGCCACCGTCGAGATCGTCGGATGCGACCTGACGGACCGTCACGGGCTGGCGGGCGTACTCGACGCGATACCCGGCACACACCCGCTCCGCGTGCTCTACAGTCTGCCGGCCGGGCTCGGGGGCAGCATCGCCGATGCCGATCCCACCGCCGCCGCGCGAACGGTGAGCGACATCGTCGCGGGTGTGCGTGCGCTGGACGAGCTCACCCGGGACCGTACCGTCGACGGATTTCTCCTCTTCAGCTCCTTCCAAGCGGCTGTCGGCACCCCCGGTCATGCCACGGCGGCCGCCGTGCACGCCTGCCTGGAGTCACTGGCGCTGCGCCGACGGGCCGAAGGGCTGCCCGCCACCGTCGTGTCCTTCGGACCCGGTCCGGCGCCCGAGAGCGGCTCCACCGGACCGGATGTCACCGGACTGCGCGCGGGCGAGCCTGGCCGCGCCGTGGCGCTGCTGTCGCGGTTCGACGAGGGCGACGGGGCGTCCCTCGCCGTGGTCGACGCGGACTGGGAGCTCTTCGCCGGTCTCGGTACGGACACCAGCGCGTACGGTGCGCTGCTCAGCGAACTCCCCGAGATCCGGCCGCTGTTGACCGCCGGACCGTATCAGGCGGACGGCGCGGACGGGGCGGACGCGGCTGGCGCGGCGGCGGGTACGGACGGCGGAGGACCCGCCGAGTTGCGGCGCCGACTGGCCGGCCTCAGCACCGAGGAGCAGTCGGGGTTGCTCCTCGACGTCGTGTGCGCGGCTGCGGCCGAAGTGCTCGGCCACACCTCACCCGACGACATCGACAACTCCCTCTCGTTCCTCGAACTCGGCTTCTCCTCGTTCACCGGACTCGAACTGCGCAACATGCTCTGCACGGTCACCGGACTCGAACTCCCGCCGGTCATCGTCTTCGACCATCCGACACCGGTCTCCCTCGTCGGCCATCTCTGCTCCGAACTGGAAGCGGCCGGCGACCGCGCGCTTTAGAGGACGCTTAGCCGGCCGATTGACCATGACCAGGAACTCAGAGACCGGGACTACGAACTCCGAGACTACGAACTCCGAGACTACGAACTCCGAGACCACGAACTCCGAGACCGGGACCAGGAACTCCAAGACCGGACCAGGATTTCCGACCGGGCCGCGCATACGCGCGGCCTCAGCCGAAAGGAAGAAAATGCCGCACCTTCTGAACAAGCCGTGGGTACGCGCCACGCTGGCCGCGACCGTCGTGACCGGACTCGCCATAGGCATTTCCGGCTCGACCTACGCCAGCGAATCCGAAGGCGGCGACGCGGCCAAGGCGCGGCCGCATTCGAAGAAGAAGTGTGTGACCAGCCTCGAAGGCTGGACCGAGGAGACGATGCAGCACTTCCGCATCGGCCCCGCCAATCCCTATCCGGTGCAGAACGTCGGCGAAGCGCTCATCTACGACGACCTCATCTTCGACGAGAACGACAAAGAGGTCGGGCACGCCGTCGGCTATGTGAACGCCGTCAGGAGGGCCGCCGACGGTGACCTCATCACCACGTACAACCACACCGTGGAACTCCCCGAAGGGAACCTCACCGGTGTCGGTCTGGTGAACCGTACGGAGATGTTCGCGGGCGCCGAGGCCACCTTCCACGTCAAGGGCACCTCCGGCGCGTACGCCGGCAAGACGGGCACCCTCAAGTGGACGCTGCTCCAGTCGCCGCCGGACTTCGACACCCGTGTCAGCCTCGATCTGAAGCTGTGCGGCTGATCCCGTGAAGGGCGAACCCCTGGCGCGGCAGCGCAGGCACACGATCTACTTCCTGGAGGAGATCGCCGGATTCGCGCCCGTCTTCCTCGACACCGAGGTGGACATGACGCGGGTACGCGAGCACCGCGGCGCCGCCAAGGAAGCGGGCCGCAGGTACGGCGTCGTCAGCTACGTCCTGCACTCCGCCGCCAGGGTGCTCGCCCGGCATCCCCAGGCCAACGCGGCGATCCACGGCCGGGCAAGGCCCCGGATCGCGGAGTACGACGACGTCAACGGCAAGGTCACTTTCGACAAGACGATCGAGGGGCAGCGGGCCGTGCTGTCCACGGTGCTGACCTCGCTCCAACGGGCGGAACTCGACGACATCCAGCGGCAGATCGAGCACTTCCGGGACGGAAACCCGGAGACCATGCCCGAGTTCGAGGCGCTGCGGAAACTGCAGAAGCTGCCGCCCTGGCTCGCCAGATTCCTGTTCCACCGCGCCACCCGGCCCCTGGGCAGCCGGCAGACCCGGATGGGCACCTTCGCGGTGACCTCGCTGGGGCACAGAGCGGTGGACGGATTCCAGTCGGTCGGCGGCACCGCGGTGACGTTCGGCGTGGGCCGTGTCCTCGACCGTCCGGTGGTCCGCGACGGAAGGGTGACCATCGCGCCCGTCATGAGGCTGAGCCTCGCCTTCGACCACCGGGTCATCGACGGCGCGGAGGCGGCGGACGTGCTCACCGAGACGAAGGAGGCGCTGGAGTCCGTACCCCCGTTCGCCCCGCCTCTCGCCGCTGCTGTCCCCTCCGGCGCGTCCACCTCCGCGTCCACCTCCACCTCCGCGTCCGCGTCCATCTCCGCTTCCACTTCCGCCGCCGCTCCCACCGCCGCGTCCGCTCCCGCGGCACGAGTAAGAGAAGGGTGAGCGATGAACGACATCGAAGAGCTGAAGCAGTTCGTGGTCGCGCACGCGCAGGCCCAGGCGATGCCGGAGGAGCGCTACCGCGCCGTCCTCGACCGGATCCGCCACGACGACGAGGGACAGTCCGGCTCCTGGGCCGTCGAATGGTCCGTGGCGGGAACCGAACTGGCGAGGACCGGCGAGCACCTGGAGGCGGCGCGCTGCTTCAACATGGCCCGCTTCCCCTTCGTCGACGGGCCGGCCCGGCAGGAGGCACTCACCAACTGCGTCGGCTCCCTCGGCCGATGGCAGGAGGCGTATCCGACGGTGGAGCGGCTCGACATCGAGCTTCCCAAGGGGCGCATCGGCTGCTGGGCGAGCGGAATGTCCCGTACGTCTCCGAAGCCGCTGGTCATCCTGATGGGCGGGATCGTCAGCATCAAGGAACAGTGGGCGTCGATCCTGCCGCTGTTCGAGCGGCTGGGCATGGCCGTGGTCGTCACCGAGATGCCTGGCGTCGGGGAGAACTCCCTGCTGTACGAGCGCGACAGCTGGGAGATGCTCCCGGCCATCCTCGACGCCGTGGCCGATCGCGCCGACGTGTCACGCACGTACGCGGCGTGCCTGAGCTTCAGCGGGCATCTCGCGCTGCGCTGGGGTGCCACGGACGACCGGCTCCGGGGAGTGGTGACGATCGGCGCGCCGGTCAGCGACTTCTTCACGGACCGGGAATGGTTCGGACGGCTGCCCCGGGTCACGCTGGACACACTCGGCCATCTGACCGGTGTCCCGGTCGGCTCGTTGCCGGACCTGTTCCATGACTGGGCACTGGACGCGGCACTGCTGAAGTCGCTGAAATTCCCGGTGTATTACACGGCGAGCAAACGCGACGAGATCATTCCGCCGGGCGACGTACGGCAGCTGCGGGAGCACGTACGGAATCTCTCGCTCAACGAGTACGACGACGTCCACGGCTCACCGAGCCACGCGAACGAGATCCGGCTCTGGGTGCCCAACTCCCTGCTGCGCATGAGCGGCGCCCGCAATCCGCAGCGGGCGCTGACCGGACTGCTGCTCGGACTGATGCGGCTGCGCGGGAAACTGTCGCGCGCATGACCGACGAAGAACGGTAAGGGTCCGCCGGCCCTTACCGTTCTTCATGGTCTATTCCGCGACGAACGTGGACTGGATCCAGGTGAATACCAGAAGATCCTCGCCGAGATGCGGCGAAGTCTCGCCGGTGGGATCGAAGTGTTCGTACCGGTTGCCGCGGAAGAGCTTGAACCGCTCAGTGATGTCCTCAACGTACCTGACGCGCTCACGGTCCGGAATGGCGGGACCGCCATGCAGGACCACATTGGGAATACGACTCATAAACATCTGCCCTTCCGTCAGGAGCCTCATTGCCCAGGTCGCATCGATTGTCGAAGCCGCCTCTAAAGCACCGATAAAACCGTGCCATGATTCCGAATAAGGGGACCATGATGTCGAAAGTGACCGTCGACAGTGATATCTGGATACGGCGACCGAGTCCCGCCCCCGACGCGTCGACGCGCCTGTTCTGCTTTCCCCACGCCGGCGGCGCCGCAAGCTTCTTCCACCCGATGGCCAGGCGACTGCGACCCGGCACCGAAGTACTGGCCGTCCAGTACCCCGGGCGTCAGGACCGCAGACACGAGCCTCTGCTGACGGACATCCAGACCCTCGCCGACCGGGCCACCGCGGCGGTCCTGCCCTTCACCGACGCCCCGTACGCGTTCTTCGGCCACAGCATGGGCGCCATCGTGGCCTTCGAAGTGGCCAGGCGACTGCAGGCGGCGGGCGCCCCACAGCCCTCCATCCTCTTCGCCTCGGCCCGCCGCGCCCCGTCCCGCAGACGCGACGAACGGGTCCACCTGCTCGACGACGCGGGACTGGTCGCCGAAATCACGACCTTGGGCGGCACCGCGGCGACGCTGCTCACCGACCCGGACGTGCTGGCCATGGTCCTGCCGGTATGCCGCGCCGACTACCGCGCCATCGAACGCTACCGCTGCGCCCCGCACACGCCGCCGCTCGGAATCCCCATCACCGTCCTGATCGGCGACCGCGACCCCCGGGTGACCCCGGCGGAGGCCGAGGCATGGGGCGAACACACCACCGGGCCCCTCGACATCTACACGGTGCGGGGCGGCGACCACTTCTACCTGACGAACCATCTGAACGAGACGGCGGACCACATCACGGCCCAACTCGGTTCCGTCGGCTGACACCTGACAGATATTGCCGTTGGTGGTTCGGTACGGGGCTTGCGGGCGGGAGGACTGACCTCCTCAGGATTTCGTCACCAGAGGCAGCGAAGCCCCGGGCAGGGCTTTCCGCGTCCGCGCCCGCCTTCACGATGCCGAACACCGTCTCACCCGGCGCGGTGCCGCTCACGCCGGTCGGACCAGGCCGGCGTCGTAGGCGAAGATCACCGCCTGCACCCGGTCGCGGGCGCCGATCTTCGCGAGTACCCGGCTCACATGCGACTTGACCGTCGACTCGGCGAGCGAGAGGCGCTCGGCGATCTCGGTGTTGCTCCAGCCGCCGGCCATCGCCGTGAGGACCTCGCGTTCGCGTTCGGTCAGGGCACTGAGCCGGCGTTCCTGTTCGACGGTCCGGCCCGGCATACGGTCGGCGAAGGCGTCGAGGAGCTTACGGGTCAGCCCGGGTGCGATGACGGCGTCCCCGGCGGCCACCGCCCGGACGCCCGCGATGAACTCGTCGGGCAGGGCGTCCTTCAGGAGGAAGCCGCTGGCTCCGGCGCGCAGCGCCGCGTACGCGTACTCGTCCAGGTCGAAGGTGGTCAGGACGAGAACGCGCGAGCGGCCCCCGGACTGCACGATGCGGCGCGTGGCCTCGATGCCGTCCATGCCGGGCATGCGGACGTCCATCAGTACGACGTCGGGGCGCAGTTCGGCGGCCTTGCGTACCGCTTCGGCGCCGTGCGTGGCCTCGCCGACCACGGTCAGATCGGGGTGCTGCTCCAAGAGCATGCTGAAGCCGAGCCGCTGGAGGGCCTGGTCGTCGACGATGAGGACGGTGGTCATACGGGACGTCTCTCCGTGGGTGCCGTGGGTGCCGTGGGTGCCGTGGGGGTCATGCGGGTCATGCGGATCATGCGGATCAAGCGGGACGCTGGGGGGTGGGTGGTGCGGAGCCGGTCTCGATCATGAAGCGGGCCCGGACGGTCCAGCCGCCGCGGTCGTTGGGCCCCGCGGTCACGCTTCCGCCGTACAGGGCGGCCCGCTCGCGCATGCTGACCAGGCCGCGGCCTTCGTCGTTGGACCCGGGGCTGCGGGCAGGCCCGGTGTCCTCGACCGTGAGATGTACGGCGGTGTTGTCGGCGGTGATCGTCACCTGGACGGCCGTGTCGGCCGCCGCGTGCTTGAGGGTGTTCGTCAGGGCCTCCTGGACGACGCGGTACACGGCGAGCTGGAGGCCGGGCGGCAGGTCCGTCCGGTCGCCTTCGGTACGAAGGGTGACGGCCGGGCCTGCGTCGCCGACCCGCTCCAGCAACGGGCCCAGATCGTTGAAGCCCGGCTGGGGGGCGAGCGGCGTGCCCTCGGCGGCGGTCCGGTCGTCCTCGCCGATGACGGCGAGCAGACGACGCAGTTCCGACAGGGCGCCCCGGCCGCTGTCGGCGATGATGCGCAGGGTCTCGGCACCCCGTTGCGGCTTCGTCTCGGTCAGTCCGGCGGCGCCGCTCGCGAGACCGACGATGACGGCCAGGGTGTGGCCGAGGATGTCGTGCATCTCGCGGGCGACCCGCGCGCGTTCGGCGGCGACGGCGAGCCGCGCCCGCTGGTCACGCTCCACCTCCAGGCGTACGGCGCGTTCGTGCAGGGCCCTGATGTACGCGTTGATGACCCGGGCGACCAGGCCCGCGGCGGCGACGGCCGCCACAAGGGCCGCCTGGACGAGGGCCAGCACCCAGGTCTGGAGGGCCATCCCCTGTCCGTCGTCGCGGACGGCGACGGACACGGCCGTCTGTGCGACGGCGATCCCCAGACAGACGGCGAGTTGCACGGGCCGGCCGGCGCGGCCCACATTCAGCAGCGCCACGATGCGCGCGCTCTCGGACCCTGTGTTGGCGTCCAGGGCAAGGCTCAGCGCGGAGACGGCCGAGGTGAGGCCGAAGATCAGGATGGGCCGCTGCTGCCGCCACACCAACGGGATACAGAAGGCGGCCATCAGAACGAGAAGTCCCGCGACGCCGGGTCCCCGGCCCTGGTCCGCGTTCTGCAGGGCCGGGATGCCGATCAGTACACAGAACAGCGGCACGCCCAGGCGCCTGAACCACGGACTGTTCCGGTCCGCGTCCATGGTCCGCCTGAGCATGCGCACGATCAGGACGTCTGAGCGCGGCCCCGCCCCGTCCAGCAGCGCCTCGGGCGCGAACAGGGAGCCCGACGCCTCGGCCGTGGTGGATGTGGTCACGTCGTACGCCCTCTCGGTACGGGGACCGCCCGCCGGTCCTCGGGGGAGTGGACCGGCGGGCGGAGCGGTTGGTCACGGCGGCGGTGCCGGCCGCGGGCGGGTGGTCTTCGGGCCTACGCCGTAGCTGGGACGGACGGGTGGTCTTCGGCACCACGCCGTAGCTCCGACGGGCGGTGGTCTCCGAACCGTATGCCCTGCCCCTGGCAGCCGGTCCGCAGGCCGTACGCCCTGCCCGGATCGTACGGCCGACCGGGTCAGCCCTTCCCGATGGGCACGCGCTCCGACTCCGTCGCGCCCCGCGACGACTCGTCCAGCAGAAGCCGCAGCTTCTCGCCCTCCACGTCCATGTCGGGCAGCAGCCGGTCCAGCCGGCTGGGCAGCGCCCAGGCGCGGTGGCCGAGCAGCGCCATGACCGCGGGCACGATGGTCATCCGCACCACGAACGCGTCGAAGAGCACGGCGGCGGCCAGTCCCAGTCCCATGGACTTGATGATCGCGGTGTCGCTGAAGATGAACCCGGAGAACACCGCGATCATGATGACCGCGGCAGCCGTGACCACCCGGGCCCCGTGCCGGAAGCCGGCGACGACCGCTTCCTTCGGCTCGGCCCCGTGGACGTACTCCTCCCGCATCCGGGTCACCAGGAAGACCTGGTAGTCCATGGCGAGGCCGAACACCACACCGATCATGAAGATCGGCAGGATGCTCACGACCGGCCCGGTCTGCTCGACCCCCAGGACGCCCGCGAACCAGCCCTTCTGAAAGACCGCGACGACGACACCGAGGGTCGCGAGGATGCTGAGCAGGAAGCCGGCCGCCGCCTTCAGCGGGATCAGGACCGAGCGGAACACCAGCATCAGCAGGATCAGCGCCAGGCCCACGACCACGCACAGATACGGAACCAGGGCGTCGCTCAGCTTGTCGGAGATGTCGATGTTGAGGGCGGTGGGACCGGTGACCATCAACTCGGCGCCCGTGTCGTCCCGCAGGTCACCGCTCCGGTCGCGGATGTCGGAGACGAGGCCGACCGTCTTCTCGCTGCTGGGCGCGGAGGCCGGGACGGCGCGGATCAGCGCCACGTCACCGGCCTGGTTGAAGGTGGCGGGGCTCACCGAAGCGACATCGGGAAGGGAGCCGAGCAGGGCCACCGCCTCGTCCGCCGCGGCTTTGGGGTCGGCGCTGCCACGAGCGTCGACCACGACCGACAGCGGGCCGTTGTAACCGGGGCCGAAGCCGTCGGCGATGGTGTCGTAGGCGATGCGCTGGGTGCTGCCGGGGGTGGCCGACTCGTCGCCGGGCATGCCCAGTTCGAGCGACAGGGCCGGGGTGGCGAGCAGCAGCAGACCGGCGACCGAGGTGACGAGAACCTTCACCGGATGGCGCAGGACAAACCTCGACCAGCGCACACCCATGGGTTCGCGCTCCCCGCGCTCGACGGCCCGCATCCGGCGCGAGGTGAGCTTCCCGGTCGCGATCCGGGGGCCGGCGAAGCCGAGTATCGCGGGCAGCAGGGTGAGGGCGACGACGACGGCGACGACCACGGCGAACGCGGCGCCCAGCCCGATGTCGGTGAGGATCTTGATACCGATGACGCTGAGCCCGGCCAGCGCGATGACCACGGTGAGCCCGGCGAACACGACCGCCGAACCGGCCGTGCCCAGCGCCCGCCCGGCGGCCTCCTCCGGCGTACGGCCCTCCTTCAGCTCCCCCCGGTAGCGGGAGACGATGAACAGGGCGTAGTCGATGGCCACCGCCAGACCCAGCATCAGTGCCAGCGTGCTCGTGTTGGAGCTGAGGTCGACCACCGAACTGGCGAGAGTGATCGAGAGGACGGCCAGACCGACCCCGAACAGCGCGGTCAGCAGCGGCAGTCCGGCCGCGACCAGCGAGCCGAAGGTGATGACCAGGACGACGGCGGCGATGAGGATGCCGATCAGCTCGGTCGTACTCTGGTGGGCCTGCTCGACGACGGCCGAACCACCCATGCTGACCGCGAGGCCGGCCCGCTCGCCCTGCGCGGCGATGTCCTCCAGGTCCGCGCGGGCCCGGTCGCTGACGTCGCTGTCGCCGACCGCGTAGGTCACCTGCGCGTAGCCGATCGTGCCGTCCTCACTGACGGTGCCACCGGTGTACGGATCGGCCACCGTCTTCACCTGATGGGCCTTGCCGAGATAGGCGACCAGAGCCTTGACCTCGGCCTTTTGGGCGCCGGAGGTCAACTTCCGCCCCTCAGGCGCCTCGAAGACCACCCGTGCCGTGGCCCCGTCGGCGGAGGCCTGCGCGAACTCCTCGTTCAGCAGGTCAAGCGCCCGCTGGGACTGGGTGCCGGGAATGCTGAAGGTGTCCGTCGTCTTGCTGGACACCCCCATGGCTCCGATGCCGACGACGGCCAGGACGGCTATCCACAGCGCGAGGACGAGCCTTCGTCGCCGGAATGAGAACCGGCCGAGCCGGTAGAGGAACGTGGCCACGGAGAACTCCCGGGAAGCGTACGGCGGACGGGACAGGGCCGTGATCCGACCCGCACCTCACGCTAGGTACGCTTCTCCGCCTTCCCTTGGGTCCACGGAGGCGAATAGGAGCGCCGACGGCGGTACCGCAGTGCCGCCCGCCGCTCCTCCTCAAGGCGTACGCGGAGCCCGCCGTCGCCCGCCCAGCCATCGGCTCGCGACGAGGATCAGCGGGCGCTCCACGTCGGTGAGGTCGTCGGTTCGGTTGAGGTGGTGTTGCAGTTCGAGGTGACGGAACTGGTAGATGGCTCCTGCCTGGCGGAGCAGTGAGCGGCGGCGGTGGGCGTCGGTCAGGAACTGGGTGAGGTGGAAGGGGAGCCCGTGTCGGAGGGCGAGGTAGCTGCGGGTGAGGGCGTACGGCCAGCAGGCGGTGCGGTTCATCGCGGCGGCCAGGCCCACTGCGAGTCCACCGGTGGCCAGGGCCAGCGAATACGCGGCAGAGCGGGCTGCCGGAGGAAGCGGTGAGAGGAGATGGGTGCCGCCGGGCGGGACGGAGGAGCCCGAGAACGGGTCGCCGGTGAACAGGGCGGTGAGTGCGGTGGGCGCGACGAGCGCGATTCCGGCGAAGGGGGCGGTGAGGAGCAGGAGGTGACGGAACGTCGTGCGGTCCTGGTGCAGGAGGGAGTCGGGTGCCGGGGCGGTGGCCGTGTCGGCTCGCCGGGCCCGCACCGTCGCGGCCAGGCCGAGGCCGAGTCCGTCCAGGGCGGAGTGCAGGATGTAGCTGAAGGGCCCGACGGCGAGGGGGTGTTGGTTTCCCGCGATCAGGTTGGCCGGGTAATCCATCAGGAGCAGGGCGGCTCCGAAGACGGGGCCCGCGGCCAGCCCGATCGTGATGGTGCGGGGGTCGAAGGACCAGCGGAGTCTGGTGGCAGGGGCGGGCAGATCGGTGTCGGGCCGGCGGGCCCGGGATCCGAGGAGGCCGCCGGCGGTGGCATAGACGGCGGCGTTGATGCAGGCGACGGACAACGCGGTTGTGGCGCCGAGCCACGAACAGGGGAACCACAGGGACAGACCGGCCGCCAGGCCGCGCAGGCACGTTCCCCAATCCCAGGACCAGGGTGGCGCTGTGGTCGCAGCGCCGCGTGCGCGGGCGGTCCGGGCTCCGACAAGGCTTCCGATCAGGCCCGCGGCGAATCCGAAGGCGAGCCCGCCGAGCGGAATGTAGTCCGAGGGGAACCGCGGCCCCGCTTCAGCGGGATCGACCATCCAGAACGCGATCGTGCTGGCGGTCGTGGACGTCGCTCCGGCGGTCATGGCCGCGCTGACATCGCAGGCCAGACCAGCCGCCATGCCCGCGATCAGCGCGGCGGGCGCTCCGACGACCCACCACAGCTGGGTGTCCCCGGTCAGGCTGGTGCGGACGTAGGCGGCCAGCAGCGCGGTGATCCAAGAAGCGAGTCCGAGCAGTACGCCGGTGGTGTGGGCCACGAGGCGGCCCGGTAGCGCCGTACGCAGTTGCCACCAGGCCAGATCGGTGCTGTCGCCGAGTCTGCGCAGATGGGCGGCGAGGAAGCGCAGGGTGCGTTCCGCGGTGCGGGCGCTCCAGCGGCAGGGGTGGCGAGGGTGCGGCCGGTAGGCGGCGCGTACCGACGCACCGAGCAAGTGCCGTTCGACGTCGCGGCGCTCGGGCAGCCGCGTACGGTCACACAGTTCGGCCGGGTCCGGCAGCGTCGTGAGGTCCTCGCCCGGGCGGGCGTTGTAGATGACCGCGGCCAGCGCCAGCATCAGCGGTGTGGACAGAGCGGCCGCGACCGGTGACCGTTCCGGCGTGCCGAGTTGCCCGAGCACCGGCCTCCAGCGGGCCGCGGCCCTGCCCGCGGTGCCTTGTACGAGGTATTCGGCAGCCTTTTCCCCTTCCAGGGGGCACAGTTCCACCGCTGCGGCGGCCGCCAGGCGGACCGGCAGCCGGCCGACGGGGGCCGCGGTATCCAGGTAGGCATCTCTCCGGCTGGACACCACCACACCCTGTCCGGGCGGCAGCGCTTCGTTGATCCCGTCGAGCGCCAGGGCGCGGCTGCGCGGGGGCAGTTCATCGAGCCCGTCCAGCAGCGGCAGGACCAGGCCCGCCTCGATCAACGCACGCGCGGACGACTCGCTTCCACCGGGCGCTCCGTCGGCGGGGCCCAGCATCGGGTAGTCCCGGGCGAGTTGTCGCGCCAGCCACTGGGGGAACGGCAGTGTGGCCGCGTCCCAGGACGCGAGCGGCAGCAGCACCGGTACGGGCTCACCCTCGGCCCGCGCCTCCAGCAGGCCCAGGAGGAGACGGATCATCAGCACGGTTTTGCCCGATCCCGCTTCACCCAGCACCGCCAGGCGCCGGGTCGGGATGCGGCACAGCAGGACGTCGGTGATCTCCCCGTCCTGCCCTGCCAGTCCCGCCGGACCCGGTGCCCAGCCGTCCGGGCTCCCGAGCGGGCCTCCCGGCCATCCACGGGCAGTGCGCTCCAGGAACTGCCAAGGCTCGCTCAGCGCCGCTTCGGCCGGGCGCCAGGACACGGCCAGCGCATACGGGACGGTGATCCGTCGCACCGTCAGCTCGGCCGTCCACTGCGCACGCACTTCGGCGGCGAGCCGCTCAGCCGTCTCGGCAAGACCGGGTCCGGCCGTGTCGTACGTCGCGCCCGCCGTGCGGAAGGTCGCCCACGACAGGTACATCCCACCCACCGTCGGCAGCAGAGCCGTGACCGTGGCAGCCACCGGCAGCCCGAAGCGCCAGCTCACCCACACCGCACCGACCAGACCGACACCGGACAAAACCAGATAGAGCCGTCCGTCACGCTCACGTCGGTCACCGATACCCGCTGAACTCCGTGCCCCCCTCGTCCCCATACCGTCGCTTCCTACCGGCCACCTCTGCCGACGACGTCCGACTCCGGGGGCGCTTCACCCAAACGAGGGCCGACTTCCGCACCGGGCGGCACGCCACACTCCTACTGAGACTCGGACAGCAGACCGAGCCGGACATCTCCACACCCGCATAACCGAAAGTCGACGGGTACCGGGGCCCGCTGGTCACCGCCTCGAACTCCGGTGGACCGGCACCGATCCAGCCCGTCGCCTTGTCAGACGTGTGGGGCAGGATGGCGCCATGGCACAGCAGATCCTGCCCCCGTCGGAGTCCTGGCACCTGATCGACGCCTGGCTGGCCACCCACGCGGCCTCCGATCTCGCACTCCTCAATCCGCCGGCGACGCCGGACGAGATCCGACACGCGGAACGGATCCTCGGCGCCCGACTGCCCGATGATCTCGCTGAGTCTCTGCGATGCCACAACGGCATGAGCGCCTGGACAACCATCCTGCCGGAGCAGTCCCCGCTCACCGTGAGCGGCATCGTGGACCATTGGCAGACCTGCGTGGACATCGCTGGGGAGAACGAGGGCCTGACCCCTCGCTCCTGGGAGGAGGAGCCTTGGTGGCACCGCCTCTGGGTTCCCTGGGCCGTGAGCGCCGACGGCGCGGCGCAGGTCATCGACCAACGTCCTGGTCCTGACACAGGGCGTCTCGGCTGGGCAGGCCACAGCGGTGGCGGTGACTTCACCGATTCCTGGCCCGATCTGGCGAGCCTTCTCCACGCGGTCGCGCGAGCACTTCATGAAGGCGGCGACGTCCACGGACTGCGCCCCTACCTCACCACGCAAGGCGGAATGTGGTGGGACGAAGGGGGCTGCGGCGAGCTGCACGGTCACCCGCTGAGGCCCGCACCGATCGGGCTGCCCCGACCACTGGCCGATCCAGACCACCGCACGGCCGCCACACCACAGTCCTGACCGCCGCCGACGGGCTCCAGCGCTGCACGGCGACACCGTGTACGTCCTGAGCGCCGCCCACACGACCGCCGAAGACCCGTTCGCCGCACCTCCGCGGGCAACCGCTCGTCCGAGTTGATCGTCTCCTCCGGGAGTACGGGTTACCCGAGGAGACAGAAGTGACGATGAACTCAGCAACTGACCTGCGAGGGGCGCGTCCCCGTGAGGTGGAGACCGCCTTCCTGCTCCTGCTGGCCGCCATTGCCGTGGACGCCCTGGTCTGGGTACTGGACACGTTCGTTCTCTCGCCCTCCGGGCTCGACGAGATGCGCGACGAGATGGGTGAGAGCGAGGCGGTCCGGCAAGTCGCCATGTCCGCGGGCTTTCTGGTGGTGACGAGTGGTCTGTTCCTGTTCTTCGTCTTCCAGATGCGCCGGGGCCGGACGTGGGCACGTAACATACTCGCCGTCGCCGCCGCTCTCGTCACGTTCTTCGTGATCAACAGCATGAGTACGAATGAATTCGACAAGGAGAGCCTGACTGATGTCATCTACGACGTTTTCGTCAGCGTCAGTCCGGTCCTCCTGGTGGCCGGCGCCGTCCTGCTGACGTTCCTGCCGACGGCGAACAGGTACTTCTCCGCCACGAACCGCGCCGGCTAGAAGAACGGCGATGGGCCTCGCCGAGTGACGAAACGCAGGCATGGGCCGGTCGGGCACCGTCAGGATGTGCCTACGTTCGTCCACCGACCCTCGTGGAAGGGAGTGCGGGCTCACCTGCGCGGGAACTCCACCCGTCGGAGGTCACGTTCCTGCAGGTCAACGAGATCCATCCGTTGTCCGGGACCCTGAGCTCGCGGCCACCCGGCGTCACGGCATGCCCGCACCGTGACGCCCCGGGTGCAAGCCGCGGACGGGCTACGTCATCAACTCGATGTGCGGATGCTCGGGCTTCGCCGGGCAGACGAACAGATGCTGCCGGTAGCCGCTGCCTATCTGGACCCCGGTCGCGTTGAAGCCGCGGTGGCCGGGGTACGGACCAGCACCCGGGTGGGGATACGGAGACCAACTGTTCCCGGCGTCGTCCCCTTCCTCGAACGTGGCGACGGTCATCAGGACCTCCATGCCGGTGCCGCACTCGGAGCAGGGCCGCGGGCTGGGGTCGGTGGAGCTCCAAGCGGGCCAGCCGCCGACCTTCCAGCCGGGTGCGTTGGACAGCACACAGTCGTAGTACGTGTCCGGGTCCATGTCTTCCTCTGCTGCCTGCGGCACACTCCACTGCTGGAGCTGATCCTGCAGTTCTTCGCTCAGCTCCAGATGGTCCGGGTACTCGGTGATCTGCTCCGGTTCGAGCACGCACGGTTCCGGTAGATAGCCGTCGAACTGCACTGCGGGCGGCTCGGGGGGCGTGTCGAGGATGTCGGTGACGGCGGCCGCGGAACGCCAGAAGAGCAGGGTCCTGGGCATGATCGGATGATCGAAGGGGCACCACAGAACCTGCAGCAGGTCCTTGCCCTCCGGCGGGTTCAGATTGGGCACATCCCGTACGTACAGCTGCGCGACGGGCAGCATCGCTATGGGGCCGTCGTACGACTGGACCGCCAGCCTCACCGGATACGTCCGAGGGGGCCGGATCCGCTCGAGAGTCTCCCGTTCCTCCGGAGTCAGGTCCCGGCCGCGCGAGGCGGCGAAGATCCGTCGTTCCAGCCGCAGATCCGCCGGGGACTGGGCCGGGTTGATGCCGTCCACCACATGCGGTTCCTCGCAGTGCGGCCACGACTCCTCGGCGGGCCACAGCAGCGGCCCGCCGATCGAACTGTCGTGCCACGTCGGCCCCCCAGGGCGCGGGTGCAGGCGGGTCGCCGTGCGGGCCAGCGGGGCCAGTTGGGGAAAGACCGCGACAACGTCGATCGGCCGTGGCGGAGTGACAGGAGTGACATTCATGGCCGCAATCTTGCCAACCGCCTCTGACAACGGCCCTCGTGGCCGCCCCACGAAGAGCTCCGACACGGGAAAAGCCGACGGACCCCCTGGCCCGCCCGCTGGTGGATCGCTGGCACCGACGGCAGAACGGGAGCCTCGATCGGGTGATCGTGACATGCCAGGTGCGGGCCGGACGGGTTGATGCGCCGGGCGGTCACAGGGCGGCTCACTTCCGGTGTGTGGTGGCGAGGGCCGCAGTGAGGCTGTTGGCGAGGGCGGTGTTGTCGTGCTCTGCGCTTGCCCAGGGGATATGGCCGTCGGGGCGGACGAGGACGGCGCGGACATCGGTGAACTCGCTCGGTGGCTGGTACGCGGTGGCGGTGTGCACGTGCAGTCCTCGGCGCGCGTAGCAAGCGAGGCGGCCGCTGCCGGTGAGGTCCAGCAGGAGGTGGCGCTCGACGCGCAACAGCGCGAACAGGCCGGTGTTGCCGAGAGTGAGGTCGGGGGCGCGGGTGCCGGTCAGCGGGTGGTGGTCGCCGGGGGTGGTGGGCGGGTAGGTGACGGCGAGGGAGCTGACCGTGGCTGCCAGGTGGTCGTTGAGGTCGGGCAGGGTGGTGATCAGCCGGGCGAGTACGCCGCGCAGGTCGAGGCCCTCGGGGGTGAAGGCGGTCATCAGGGCGACCTGGGCGCGGCTGGTGGCGATGAGGTCGGCGCCGACGGGGTGGCGTTCGGCGTGGTAGGTGTCCAGCAGGCCGTCGGGAGCCCATCCGTTGAGGGTGGCGGCGAGCTTCCAGGCGAGGTTGGCGGCGTCCTGGATGCCGACGTTCATGCCGACGCCGCCGGCGGGGAAGTGCTGGTGGGCGGCGTCGCCGACGAGGAAGACGCGGCCCTTGCGGTACTGGTCGGCGAGGCGCGTGGTGTTGCCGTAGCGGGAGAGCCAGAGCGGGTCGCGCATGCCGTAGTCGGTGCCCGCCATGGCGATGACGTTCTCGCGCAGTTCGTCCAGGGTGAGGTCGCCGGGCCAGGTGCCGGTCAGGTCGCGGGGGGTGATGCCGACCAGGCGGTGGATGCCGCCGGGCATGGGGACGGCCATCAGTGTGCCGGCCGGGCCGAAGTAGCTGTAGCCAGGGGCGGGCGGATTGTCCAGCACCACGTCGCCGAGCCAGCCCAGCAGGGTGGAGGGGGTGCCGGGGTAGTCGATGCCGGCCGCGGTGCGCACGGTGCTGCGGGCGCCGTCGCAGCCGACCAGGTAGGCCGCCCGGAGGGTGGACGGCCCGTCCGGTCCGGAGACGTGCACGTCGACGTGGTCGGGGCCGTCGGCGAAGCCGGTGACCTCGTGCCCGCGCAGGATGCCTGCGCCCAGATCGGCGGCCTGGCCCTCCAGCAGTGCCTCGGTGCGTTCCTGGGGCAGGGCGAGGGTGTAGGGGAAGGGGCTCGGCAGGCGGCGGAAGTCCAGCCGGGAGTCGAGGACGCCGAAGTGCCCGCCCGGCAGCGGTCCGTCGTACTCGATCCAGGCTCACCCGGCGGGCAAGCCTGGATCGATCATGGCGCACCGCTGCGCTCATCAAGGGCACCGTCGTCCGCCTCGCCGTGGAGAAGCTGCCGTCCGGCGGGTCAACAAGCCGGTCTGGCTGTGGTGGTCGGAAACCGGCCCCACCTCCGACGACGTGGACCGCTGCTGGCAGTCCTTCCTCCGCCGTTTCGCCCTGGAGGACACGTTTCGCCTGTTCAAGCAGACGCCCGGCTGGACGAAGCCGCAGCTTTGCAGTTCGGCGCCGTGTTCGGTCACCAGCCGCCTATGGTGACGACGCCGTGGCCGCCGACGGCGGCCTGCTCGAGCAGTGTGATGTGCGAGAGCGTGAATTGGTGGAAGTCGTGGAACCACAGCACCGCTCCGTGCGGTGGTTCGCGCTGCTCCAGCGGTATCGCGTCGCATTCCTCACCGAGACGGGTCAGGAGATCCCATGGCAGCCGGTTGGCCGCGTCGAGCAACTCGCGCACACCGGCGGGGCGCAAGGTGTAGTTCAGCAGGTGTCGCCAGTCCTCCGGCGTCGGCTGAGCGTGAGGTCCCGCGTCTGACGCCAGGTCATCGCGGCGCTTCGGTTCCCACTCTTCGTCGAAGACATAGCCGGTGGTCAGCGTGCCGAGCACGGTATCGGTGAGTGTGCGGGTCTCTGGGGTGAGCTCTGGGCGCAGGCAGTCGCCGTAGTACCAGAGGCTGTTCCAATGGCCTTTGGTGCCGGGCATGTCCTCCACGGACAGGAACGGAGCCATTGGCTCGTACGTCTCGTCCCACAGCCACACCTTCCCCCACTCGGGTTCACGGGTGAGGGCGATCAATGGATCCCACTTGACCACAGCTCCATAGGCGTCGTATCCCATGTGGTGAGTATCGCCGAACCACGGCGCTCTACACGAAGTACAAGCTCGCCCCCAGGACCTACGGCATCCCTGGGAGAGTCCAGCCCAGGCCGGCCTCGAGCAGCAGAGGCTCGCGGTCCTCAGCCGTCACGTGACCCGCCAGCTCAAGGGGAGGGGCGGGAGTCGGCGGGTCGTCATCAACGGACCGGTAGCGCGCACCCTGCGCGCGGTCCGCAACGAACTGGAGATCGCGCCGGACTCCAGCGGCCTGTACGAGGCGATCACCGCTCCGCCGACCCGTCAGTTCAACGTGATCGTGCTGCGCCACCTCATAGCCCGCACCGGCAACAACCCCAGAACCACCGCACTCCGGCTCCCCGGCAGTCCCGTCCCACCGGCTCTGCGCGACCGTCTCCTTGTCTGGCGTGCGGCCGCACTCAGCCTGCTGAGCGTGCCGCGGAACGCGCCTGCACGATCCCTTCGATGCCCTCCAGGAACGTCTCGGTGATCAGACCCGGATCGGAGAGACATCCTGCAGCCATCGCTCCGTCCCGGAGCATGACGAAGTGCCGCCCCGCCGCTTGGGCGGGCGCGTCTCCGACCTGTGCCAGCAGGTGTGTAACGGTGTCGAGGAACCACTGCCGGTGCGCGAGAACAGCCTGGTGGACGGGGTGCGCCGGATCGGGGTACTCGGCCGCGGCGTTGAGGAAGGCGCAGCCGCGGAAGCCCTCCCACCTGATGCCCTCGGCGATGGAGCGGCCGACCGCGCGCACCTTCTCGCTCGGGGTCCGGCCGTTCTCCTGGGCGGCCGCCAGCTGCGCTCTGATGCCCTGGTCGGCTTGCTCGAGGTAGGCGAGGACGAGGTCTTCCTTGCCGGTGAAGTGGCGGTACAGGGTGGCCCGGGTCACCTGCGCTTCCTCGATGATCCGGTCGACGCCGACGGAGTGGATCCCCTCCGCGTAGAAAATCCTGACCGCCGCCCCGAGCAGCCGCGCCCGGGCCTGGGAGGTACTGCCTTCATGTGTCTTCCGGCTCATGCCCCCACCCTACAACCGAGGGAGAACGTTCTGTCTTGACAGGTCGAACAGAGTATCCAATGATGAAGGGAGACCGAACGTTCTCCCTCATGATGGAAAGCAGTCGCGCCATGGACACCGTTGCCAGCCAGCCCACTCCCACCGCACCGGCACCGCTCCCGGTGGCTCTGCGCAAGCTGTATCTCCTGCGTTTCGCGTTCGCCGCCGTCTGGGCAGCCCTGGTGTTCACAGCGGCCGACGCGCTGGGCCCGCTCAGCGGGACACTGCTGGTGCTCTATCCCCTCTTCGACGCGGCCTGCGCAGTGGTCGACCTGCGGTCGGCCCGGGCGGCCGACGGCGCGGCCAAGAGGCTGTGGGTGAACGTCGGGCTCAGCGTTCTCACCGTCATCGCCCTGGCGGTCGCGCTCACCTCCGGGATCCCGGCCGTCCTGCGGGTCTGGGGCATCTGGGCCGTCACGGCGGGCATCACGCAGCTCGCTGTGGGCCTGGTCCGGCGGCGGATGGGCGGGCAGTGGCCGATGATCACGAGCGGGGCCATCTCCACCCTCGCCGGCGCGAGCTTCTTCCTGCAGGCCGGCAAGGACGGCGCCACGCTCACGAATCTCGCCGGGTACGCCTTCCTCGGCGGTGTCTTCTTCCTCGTCTCCGCGCTTCGCCTCAAGTCTGCGGACCGGAAGAACTGATGGCCCGTCAACGCCGATGACAGGCCTGCTGACGGCGGGACTTGCAGCGGATCCGCCCACGACAGTTCGGGCCGGCCTTACCCGCCGGCACCCGGGCGGGCCGTCGGCGACACCGCCCGTCACGGGCGTACGAGGCCCGACCGGTAGGCGCGGACGACGAGTTGGGCCCGGTCGCGTGTGTTCAGCTTGGCCATCGCGCGCTGGAGATGACTGCGAACGGTCAGCGGGCTTACGTACAGCTTCTCGGCGATCGCGTCGTTCGACAGGCCGAGGGCCACCTCGGAGACGACCTCCCTCTCGCGGGTTGTGAGTTCGAGCAGTGGTGGTGTGCTGGGGATGGCGGCCGGCCCGTGGCCCGGGCTTGCCAGGAAGCGTGCGACGAGAGAGCGGGTCGCGGCGGGCGACAGGAGTGCGTCCCCGGACGCGACCGTCCTGATGGCGTCAAGGAGTTCCTCGGGGCCGATGCCCTTGCTGAGGAATCCGGAGGCGCCCGCACGAAGAGCACGGGCCACGTACTCGTCGGTTTCGAATGTGGTCAGGACGAGCACCTTGGTCGCGCCCAGCCTCTCGTCCGCGCAGATTTCCGCCGTGGCCGCCAGGCCGTCGAGCACCGGCATGCGAATGTCCATCACGACGACGTCGGGGCGGGTGGCGCGAGCCAGCTCGACCGCCTCCCGGCCGTTGGCGGCGCCCCCCCCGTTACCTTTTTCGTGGTTCCGCAATGGGGCCTCCGGCCTTCGGGTCCGGCATGACTTCCCCCCCCTTGTTGTTCATGATCCGGGGGGTGGTGTCACCGGGCCGGAGGCATCGACGGACCGCTGATGAGGGGCTTGAGCAGCGGCTTCACCCGAGCCGGAAGAGCTCTCCGTAACGTGGATGTGGCAGCTCGGTGCCCTGGCAAGGCCGGACGAAGGCGTGATGGAGGGGCCTGCACGTGATCAACACCGGCGACATCGACGTCTTCCTCGGCCTGGACGTCGGCAAGGGCGAACACCACGCCACCGCCGTCACCCCTGCCGGGAAGAAGGCGTTCGACAAGCGCCTGCCCAACACCGAGCCCAAGCTCCGCGAGCTGTTCGCGAAGCTGAAAGCCAAGCACGGGACGGTGCTGGTCGTGGTCGACCAGCCGGCCTCGATCGGGGCCCTCCCGCTGGCGGTCGCCCGGGACATGGGCTGTCCGGTCGCCTATCTGCCCGGTCTGACGATGCGGCGGATCGCCGACCTCTACCCGGGTGAGGCGAAGACGGACGCGAGGGATGCGTTCATCATCGCGGATGCGGCTCGCGCGATGCCGCACACGCTGCGGGCGATCGACGGCGAGGACGAGACGATCGCCGAACTGGAGATGATCGTGGGCTTCGACGACGACCTGGCCGGCGAGGCCACTCGGGTCGCGAACCGGTTGCACGGTCTGCTGACCCAAATCCATCCGTCACTGGAACGGGTCCTGGGGCCGCGGTTGCAGCACCCGGCCGTCCTCACGCTGCTGGAACGGTTCGGGTCACCGGCCCAGATACGCAAGGCGGGACGTCGGCGGCTGGTCGCGCTGCTGCGGCCGAAGGCCCCGCGGATGACCGAGCGGCTGGTCCAGGACATATTCGATGCTCTGGACGAGCAGACCGTGACCGTTCCGGGGACCGAGGCGGCAGCGTTGATCGTCCCGAGCCTGGCCGGATCACTGACCACCGTCCTTGACCAACGCAAGCTGCTGGCCGGGCGGATCGAGGAACTCCTGGAGGCCCACCCTCTTTCCAAAGTCCTGACGTCGATGCCGGGGATCGGCGTCAGGACCCGAGCCCGCATCTTGATCGAGGTCGGCGACGGCAGCACCTTCCCGACCGCCGGCCGCCTCGCCGCCTACGCCGGACTCGCCCCCGCGACCCGGAGCTCGGGCTCATCGATCCGCGGCGAACAGCCCTCCCGGCGGGGAAACAAGCAGCTCAAACGGGCCTTCTTCCTCTCCGCGTTCGCAGCCTTGGGCGACCCCGCGTCCCGGTCCTACTACGACAAGAAAATCGCCCAGGGCAAGCACCACACCCAGGCCCTGCTCTGCCTCGCCCGACGACGAGCCGATGTCCTCTTCGCGATGCTCCGCGACGGAACCTTCCACGAACCGCAGCCCGTTAGGGCCGTCGCTCCGCAGACCTAGACCATGGCCAGGAGGTGATCCGTGGGGCCGTAGTCGATCTTCCAGTCAACATAGACCCCCACGGCGCCGTCCTTCTGACACCGCAGCCCAACGGTCACCCAGCGGACCGACCCGTCATCTGCGAGCGAGAACGCGACCGCGGTCTCGAACTCCTCGCTCCCGCACGGGCAGCCGGCCTCGCCAGGATCCGCGTCCTCCCAGAACTCCTCGCTATCCGCGATGAACGCGCGGACGCCGCAACCGACGCACACCCGCTCGGCTCCGCCCTCGACATCGTCGACGAGTACGAAGAACACGCGCCCGCCACACCCACCGCAGACGGAAGGAACGATCTTCACCGGACGGCCGTCATCGGCGTTCCGGAGAAACGCCGCGAGGACCGCAGAGACACCCTCGCCAACCTGATCATCAGCATGCACAGGCACATCGTTCCAGATGCCCCAATCAGCACTCGACCACCTTGACCAAAGAGATAGGGGCCACCCCCCCCACACGACTTCGAAGCCCTCGCTCAGGTCGATCAGCAGTTTGAAGGTGCCAACGACCAGGGCCTGGTCATCGGCGAGCAGCACGGAGAGGGCCATCGGTTCCTGTCCTCCTCGTCCGGCGTCGTGCCGGAAGCGGTTGTCCGCAGGGGCAGTTCGGTGGTGACGGCGTATCCGCCGCCTGATCTGCGTCCGGCCAGGAGGCGTCCACCGACGGAGTGGGCGCGCTCGCGCATGCCGATCAGGCCGTAGCCGGTCCGGCAGGCGGGCTCCACTTTCTGGTGAACTGGCACCTGAATCTTGAAGCCGTCCCCGGTTCTGGCCACCCAGGTGCCCGCATCCCAGTCCAGAGCCTATCCCAGATGTATTTTGAAGCACCCCCTACATACAACCCCCGGTGCGAGACGGTTTCGAACCACTCCCCGGGGGCAACCGGCCTGTCATGGAAACCAGCGAGGGCACCGAAGAAGCGATCCCCACCCAGGGGGACGAGCACCATGTCGTCCTCAGTGCCGACACCAACGGTGACGGAAAACCTGATGTCTGGATGACAGACACGACCGGCGACGGCAAGGCGGACGTCTACCAGTTCGACACCACCGGTGACGGGGAGATCGACGTCACGGTGGTAGAAGGAGCCGAGGAACCCGGCACCGACCGGCTTGTCGTTGAGGGAGACGGCGGTCACCCCCAGCAGACATGACCCGCACCGCGACTCCGGGGCCGGCCCTGTGATCCACCGCCACCGCAAAGACCGGCCCCAGCACCCGGTCCTCCTAACCAGATGGGCCCGCGAAGCGGGCTCATCGGTTCTGGAGGTGCAGCCGGAAGGGCCGTCAGGCGGGGGAGCGCAGCGGACCCGTTCAGGAGCGCGGAGCGCTCCCAACTTCCCTATCAGTCCACAGAATCCAGGCCGTGCACCGCGCGGCCTCCTGGGCGCGCAGCGGCCGGCTTCACCGCCTTCACGGAGCGCAGCGGAGGGAAGGCGGTGAGGAGGGGGTGGTGAGGAGGGGGTGTTGAAGAGAGGGCCGTGGAACTGGGCGCCGTGCGCAGCACGGCGCGGTGAGCGCAGCGAACCGCTCGGCACCCGCGAAGCGGGTGCCTTCGCTTGCACAGCGC
>NZ_JBHUZM010000078.1:0-36423 GCF_042667665.1 Streptomyces sp. NPDC057307
GTCCCCGGCGAGATCGGCTCGCCGGGGACCACGTCCGCGTGTACGGGGTGGTCCCGGTCAGGGCAGCGGCGCGCCGCGCGCCGTGAGCCACAGGTCGTACCACTCCTCGTGGGTGAGTTCCGGCTCCCGCACGGCGGCGTCGGCGCAGGCACGGATCCGCTCCGGCCGCGCGCTGCCGACGACCGGCGCGATCCGGGCCGGATGGCGCTGCAGCCACCACAGCAGGATGGTCTCGGGCGTGGTGTTCTTCGCCTCGGCCAGTGACGCGACGAGCCGCGCCGTGGCCACCTCGTCCGGGGTCTCCTCACGGCCCGTGTACCGGCCTTGCGCGAGGGCTCCCCACGCCTGGAGCGCGATCCCGGTCGCCCGGCAGTACTCGGCCGTCCCGTGCGGATAGCCGAGGCCGGCCGCCGCCGGGGTGTTCACCAGCACCCCGGCCTCGACCCAGTCCCGCCGGTGGAGGCTCATCTCCAACTGGTTGGCGACCAGGGGGAGTCCGAGCGACAACCGGAGCTGGGTGATCTGCCAACTGCTCATGTTGGACACGCCGAACCGCCGGACCAGACCCTGCTCGTGGAGCGAGGTGAGCGCGTTCGCGATGTCGTCCGGGTCGGCGAGCGGGTCGGGCCGGTGCAGGAGCAGGACGTCGATGACGTCCGTACGCAGCCTGGCCAGGCTCTCCTCCACACGTCGGACGATGCTCGCCGGGCGCAGGTCGTAGATGCCGGGCCGGTCGCCGTCGGCGAGACGGATACCGCACTTGGTCTGCAGGACGATGCGTTCCCGCAGCCCGGGGGTGCGGCCGAGGACCTCGCCGAAGACGGCCTCGGACTTGCCGTGCCGGTAGATGTCGGCGTGGTCGAACGTGGTGATGCCACTGTCCAGCGCCGCCCGGACCGCCGCCTCGGCCGCGTCGATGTCCGCCGGGCCGTAGGGAGTGGTGTCCCAGCCGCCGCCGAGCCCCATGCATCCGTAGAGCAGCCGGTCGCCGTTCGTCTCCGTTTCGTCTCTCACGCGATCACCCTACGGCGGGGTGGAAACGGCGGGTGGCCCCGGGGAAGGCTCTCCCCGGGGCCACCCGGTGCGGATGTCCGGCCGACGTGGGTCAGCAGTACAGGTTGCCGCCCGGCGCGACACCCAGGATCTGGGTGAAACGCTGGTAGTTGTTGATCCGGCTCTGGACCGTCGCGGGGTTGCGTCCGTCGCACTCCAGTGAGCCGTTGATGGAGCGGATCGTCTGGCCGAAGCCGGCCTGGTTGACCATCGCGTTGTGCGGGGTCATGGTGCCGGGGCCGTTCTGGGTGTTCCAGTACCAGAGACCGGTCTTCCAGGCGACGGCCGAGTCGTTCTGGACACGCCACGGGTCGGCGAGCAGGTTGATGCCCAACGCGTCACCGGCGGCCTTGTAGTTGAAGTTCCAGCTGAGCTGGATCGGACCGCGGCCGTAGTACGCGGCCTGGCCTGCCGGGCAGCCGTACGACTGCGAAGTGTCGCAGTAATGGGGGTAGTTGGCGGTGTTCTGCTCGACGACATGGACGAGGCCGCCGGTCTCGTGGCTGACGTTGGCGAGGAAGGCCGCGGCCTCCTGGCGCTTGACGGTGTCGCTGCCGGTGTTCGCGAAGGCCGGGTAGGCGCTCAGCGCGGCGGTGAGACCGCTGTAGCTGTAGAAGCCGTTGCGGCTCGGGAACATCTGGTTGAACTGCGACTCACTGACGACGAATCCACCCGGCGAGGGGTTTCCGCCACCGCTGCTCGGCGCGTTCCACTTCTGGTTCGACTGCCCCGAGCAGGTCCAGATCTGGAGCCGGGCGCCGTTCGCCGAGTTGCGGTCCTGGACGTCCAGGCACTTGTTCGCCTGCGGATTGACGATGTCGTTCGCGCCGGAGACCGTCCAGCGCTGGTTGGCGCCGCCGGTGCAGTCCCACAGGTGGACAAGCGCCCCGTCGGCGGTGCTGTTGCCCGAGACGTCCAGACACTTGCCGAGCGCGCGCAGCGTGCCGTCACCCGAGTTCGACCAGCGCTGGGCGTTGCTGCCGTTGCAGTCGTAGAGCTGTACGGGGGTGCCGTTGGCGTTGCTCGCGCCGGCGACATCGACGCATTTGCCCGCGAGCCCGGTGATCTGGCCGTCGGCGGCCTGGGCGGCGGGGGCGGTGAAGAGAGTGGCGACGAGGGCTGCGACCGCGAGGAGGATCGCGGACCGTACGAGGGAAGGGCCTCTGCCGGATTTGCTCAACATCTCTGAATGTTGTCCCTTCGCGCCAACGGCGCACGGAGCCCTGCCGGCGAGCCGACAGGGCCAAGGAGGAGATGTGCGGGAGGTGTGTCGATTGGATTGAAAGCGAAGGTCTAGACCTTGTCAAGTGCATGGTGAATACGGCTGGTTGGTTACCTCGCCGTCAGAGCGGTGACCAGGTCGTCCAGCCCGTCGAACCGCCGGTCGAAGGCGTCGGAGTCCGTCGGTGGATCGCCGACGGGTCGATGCACATAGGCGGTCCGCATGCCGCTCGCCCGCGCGCCGCGGAGGTCCCAGGCATGCGCGGCGACCATGAGCACGCGTTCCGGCGGGTGTCCGGCGGTGTCGACGGCGAGTCGGTACACCTCCGGCGCCGGCTTGTAGGCCAGGACGGCCTCGCCGGACAGGACTTGGTGCCAGCGCAGCCCGGCATGCGCGTTGAGCCGCAGCAGTGCCGTGCGCGCCGCGTTGGAGAGCCCGAGCACCGGGAGGTGCCGCGCGAGCCGTTCGAGAGCGGCGACGGAGTCGCCCCAGGGAGGCAGGCGCCGAGTCGCGGTCGCCAGTCGGGCGATCGTCGCGGGATCGGTCAGTCCGGCGCGGTCGGCGACGAGTTGAGCGGCTTCCGTGTCGATGACCTCACTGTCGGCGTACGCGCGGTGCCCCTGCCCGATGCGTCGCTGCTCGGTCTCGACGTGCCGCTGCCACATGGTGAGCAGTTCAGCGACGAAGCGGTCGTCGGCTCTGCCGTCGGCGCCGTCGCCGGAACCGTCGTCGGGCGCGGGCAGCGCGTCGCGGATCTCCGCCCGTAGTCCGCCGGATTCGTCGACCAGTGTGCCGAGGATGTCGAAGACGACGACCTCGATGTCGCGGATGTCGGCCATGCGCTCTCCCGTTCGTGGCGGTGCCACCGGGACCCACCGAGGTTGCCCGTGTCACCGGTTCAGCAGGTGACGACCTTGCCACCGGCCTCGTCACCGGTCAAGATGGTGACGTGGATTTCGCCTTTGTGAGCGGCAACCCGGCCCTCGATCTGGCCGGCACCGTGAGGTCTCGCCGGGACGCGCCGGACGACGCCCTGGCCGCGCCCGGGGATCTTGAACGATGGGTGGCCGAATGTGACGAGCTGCCCGACCGGGTCTCCGCCGGCCTCGCGACCTTCGAGTCCGCGCTCGCACTGCGCGAAGCGATCTATCGGCTCGCTCTCGACCGCGTGCTCGACCGGCCCTTCGACCCGGGCGGCCTCGACGTCGTCAACGACACGGCGGCCGGGCCGGTGCCCGCGATCAGGCTCGCCGACGCGGGACTACGGATGACGGGAGACCTCCCCGCCGTCCTCTCCCACCTGGCCAGAAGCGGTATCGCCGTGCTCGCGGACCCCCACGCGTGCCTCAAGGAGTGCGGTCGCCCGAGCTGTACTCGTATCTATCTCGACCGCTCGCGGGGCGCACGGCGCACCTGGTGCGGGATGGACGAGTGCGGAAACCGCGTCAAGGCCGCGGCCTATCGGGCCCGCAGACGGGCTTCGCTGTGAGGCGTCAGCCGGACTTGAGCCAAGCGGTCCTGCTGACGGGTGCCGGACGGGGGAGCGCGCGGCCGTCGAGGAAGATGTCCGTCTGTTCGTTGTAGAAGGCGACGAGGCCGGCGATGGGCGTGAGCTGCCGGGTCGGGAAGTCGTACGACCAGGCGATGTCCGGGTGGCTGCCGGCGTTCGTGGTGACGGACCAGTAGGCGCTGGTGGTCCCCTTGTAGGGGCAGCCGGTGGCGGTGTCGCTGGGCACCAGCCGGGTGAGATCGGTGTGTACGCGGTCGAGGTAGTAGCGGGTCGGCAGGCCGGTTTCGAACACCATGACGGTCGAGGGCGCCTCGGCGAGCACCTCGCCGTCCAGTTCGACGCGGACGGTGCGGCCCGACCGGAGCGCGTCCACCCGCGTGTACGGGCTGCGGGGATGGACGAACACCTGCTCGTCCTCCTCGAACCACGCGTCGGGGGCGGCCCAGTCGATACGAACGGTGCCCGCGAGACCCGGCGGCGCCTCCTCGGTCCACAGCCGCGCCGAGCCGGGCCGCGCGACCCCGCCGCTGCTCAGCCCATGCCGGCGGGCCACCCCCAGACTCAGCTTCTGGGTGTGGTCCTCGTCGACGAGAACGCCTTCGGTGAAGTCCTCCACCGGAACGCAGTACTGCGGGTAGCCGGGCCACTCCCACACGTACCGGGCCCGCACGGTGTCGAACAGCACGCGGCCGGCCAGGAACGCGCGGACACGGCGGGCCACCGGCTCGACATGACCGGCCGGGACGATCATCTGCGGAAAGTACTGGGCGTCGTCAGGCATGAACGCTTCCCGTTCCTCGTCGGTGGTGGGAGCTGACTGACCCACCATCACACGGCCGAGAGTGTCCGGCGCGCTCGCACGGCACGGGCGGAGACCAACAGGCCAGGGCGTGTCCGCCGGACCGGGCCTACCGGCCGACCGCCGTCGGACCGCTCGCGTCGAGGTCTCCTTTGCGCAGACGGTAGACCTGCAGCGACAGGTTGTAGTACTTCTCCGTCTCGCCGACCCACTCCATACCCACCCGCCGGGCCGTCGCCGCGCCCCGGCTGTTCCGGGGCCGTACCACCGCGAACAGCTCCTCCACCCCCGCGTCCGACTCGAAGGCCCGATGCGCCACGGCGTGCCCCGCCTCCGCGGCCAGGCCCTGACCCCATACGTCCGGGGCCAGCTGCCAGCCGATCTCCAGATCGCTGCCGAACGGAGGGAGCGGCAGCAGTGCCACCCCTCCGACCAGCCGGTCCGTCTCGCGCAACGAGATCGCCCACCGGCCCTGGGGAGGTTCGAGGGTGGCCGACTCCGTCACCCACCGTTCGATGAGCCGCTCCATGGCGGCCAGGTCAGACACCGGCTCCAGCGCCGGGGCGAGCCATCGGGACACCTCGTCCACGCCGTAGACCGGCAGCGCAGCGGCGGCATCGCCCGGCGCCCAAGGTCGAAGGGTCAACCGGGGAGTACTGATCCGGGAACCTTCGATGATGACCCGATGTATTCGGTCAGCCATATAACGAGAATATCACCGGAAGCACCGCTCAGCCGGGGGCGGGTACGGGCCAACTACCAGTTCGTCGGCCACGCGTGGGCCGCCGGAATTCAGTGGAATATCCCGCCTCCCCCCGCCGTTGACAGAGATACCGGGGGCCAACAGACCTCAGGCGGTCGGCCACAGGAAGGATCACATATGAAGCCTCGTATCCACCCCGAGTCCCGTCCGGTGGTATTCCGGGACCGCGCTGCCGACGTCGCGTTTCTGACGCGCTCGACCGCGGAATCGGACAAGACCATCGAGTGGGAGGACGGGAAGAAGTACCCCGTCGTCGACGTCGAGACATCATCGGCGAGCCACCCCTTCTACACCGGTAACTCGCAGGTTCTTGACACCGCGGGCCGTGTGGAGCGATTCGAGCGCCGCTACGGCGAGGCCTCGAAACGCGGATGAGCGCCACCGGGAAGCATCGGCGCGAAGACGGAGACCACAAACCCCGGCAGCGAGATCGAATGATCACGCCGCCGGGGTTTATCCGTGCGACCACGCATTCCCGGTGCGTTCCCGTCCGCGACGGCCAAAATGAATTGATCACTCCCCACGGCCTCTGACACCATCACCGGATGATCAGCATCGGGACGATCGTGATGGGCGCCGCCGACGTACGCCGCGCGGCCGAGTTCTGGAGCCGCGCGCTGGACTACGTTCCGCGCGACGGCGAGGTGGCCGACGACTGGGTCGTCCTCGTCCCCGCAGATGGCCCCGGCCCCGGACTGTCCCTCGGGCTCAGTACGACACCGGTGCAGGAACACCCCCGCGTCCACCTCGACCTCTACACGCGCGACGCCGCCGAGCAGACCGCCGAAGTGGCGCGCCTGGTGACCCTCGGCGCCGAACGCGTCGACTGGGACCTGTATCCCGACGACGCCGACTTCATCGTCCTCGCCGACCCCGAGGGCAACCGCTTCTGCGTCATCGACACCGGCCACGGCTGATCCCCGCCCGCGCCCCGGACAGCCCTCCCGACAGCCAAGAGGCCCCCGTGAGCACCGAACTACGTTCCGCCGTCGTCCTCATCACCGGCGTCATGGCGGCCGGGAAGTCCACCGTCGCGGGCCTCCTGGCCGAACGGCTGCCGCGGGCGGCCCACGTCCGGGGCGACACCTTCCGCCGCATGCTCGTCTCCGGCCGCGAAGAGATGCTGCCCGAGCCGACCGCGGAGGCCACCGCCCAACTGGACCTGCGTCAGCGAATCTCGGCGACGGTGGCCGACGAGTACGCGAGCGACGGCTGGACGGCGATCGTCCAGGACATCGTCATCGGCCCGGACTTGAGCCGCTTCGTCGCCAGGGTCCGTACGCGTCCGCTGTACGTCGTCGTGCTCACGCCCTCGACCGACGCCGTGCGCCACAGAGAGCACACGCGCCCCAAGACCGGATACGGCGTCTGGACGGTCGAGGCACTCGACCACAGTCTGCGCACGGAGACCGAACGCATCGGCCTCTGGCTCGACACGACCGAGCAGACACCCCAGGAGACGGTCGCCGCGATCCTCGCGAACCTCCCGGCCGCGCTGGTCACGTCGGACTGACGCCCGTCCCCTCGCTCGCGGCTCCCGTTGTCAGTCGCTCGTCGCCGGGTCCCGCCCCTCTTCGAGCGCCCGCCGCACCGGACCGGGCAGCGGCGCCAGCCCGAGCAGGCCCGAGACCAGCCCGGTGGTGAGCGAATGCCACTCGCCGGCCCGCCGCAGCATCGCGTGGTCCCCGCCGGACATCAGCACCGCGCACGCGTCCGCGCCCGCCGCACGCGCCCGGCGCGCGACGTCACGGCTGCCCAGCGGGTCGGTCGTACGGTCCCGGTCGCCGTGCACCAGGATGACCCGCCGGTCCACCAGCTGCGCCACCGGCTCCCCGGTGGGGCACCACGGGGCGAGTCCCACGACGCCGCGCACCAGGTCGTGCCCGGCCACGGCGAGCGCGGCGCGCCCGCCCATCGAATGACCGACCAGCACCACTCGTACCGAACCCGCGAGCAGCTCCAGCTCGTCGAGCGCCCGTCGCGCGTCCACGGCGGCGTCGGCGCGCTCACCGTTCCACCCCCGGTGCCGGTAGCGGACCCGGCCGACGAGGACGTCGTGCCCCTCGGTGGCGCGCAGCACCGCCCCGGTGAACGGGCGCATCCGCGCGGCGGCCAGATTCCACCGGGGCGGCGGCCCCATGCCCTCCGAACGTCCGCCGTGCAGCAGGAGTACGGCGGTACGGGGCCGCCGGACCGATCTGTCGAGCACGAGGGCGGGCGGGAGCGGGGCACGGGGATCGCTGACGGGCACGTGGTGCCTGGCCTCTCTTCTGTCACCTGCGGCGGTCTGTCACCTGTGGCGGACGGGGTCCGACCCACCACAGGAAGTATTCGACGCCGAGGCCGTCGCGGATGCCTCGGCAGGCGCATCGATTCCGTCCGCCTCCCGCGTCGTCTCACGCGCCGGCGGAACCGTCGCGAGCAGCTCCGCCCTGTCGGCCGCCTCCGCCGCCGCGCGCTCACGCGGACCCCAGGTCTCCCGCGTCGTCGCGACCCCGAGCAGTCCGACCAGACCGATGACCACATAGAACCCGGCCGGGCCCGCCCAGTCGAACGACTCCGCCAGCAGCACGGCCAGGAACGGCGCGAACCCGGCGACGGACGCCGCGATCTGGTAGCCCAGCGAGGCACCGGACGTACGCGTGTTGGTCTTGAACAGCTCCGCGAACCACGCCGCCTGCGTACCGGTCAACGCCGCGTGGATCACGCCGATCGCGATCAGATAGATCAGCACGACGAGCACCGGATTACCGGTGTTGGCCATCAGGAACATCGGGAAGCCGAAGGCGACCGCCAGCAGACACCCGGCCAGATACAGCTTCCGGCGGCCGATCCGGTCGGTCAGAGCGCCGGACAGGATCGTGGTGCCCACCGCGAGAAGGCTCGCCACGACGATGCCCGCGAGGGCGATGCCACGGTCGTCCTCGTCGCGCTCGGTGATGTACGACAGCAGATAGGTCGCCGTCAGGTAGTACGCGCAGGACTCGACGACACGCAGCGCGATGATCCGCAGGATGTTGCGCCAGTCGTCGCGCAGCACCGTCACGAGCGGGTTCTTGACCGTCTGGCCACTCGCCTTGGTCTCCTCGAACTCCGGCGACTCCTCCAGCTTCACCCGGACGACGAGACCGACCACGATCAGCACCGAGCTGGCCAGGAACGGGATGCGCCACGCCAGGTCGCTGTCGAGATTCACGGACAGCAGGAACACGATGTTGGCCAGCGCGATGCCGAGCGGATTGCCGGCCTGCGGTATCGCCGCGTACAGACCGCGCCGCCTGCGCGGCGCGTGCTCGTAGGCCATCATGACCGCCCCGCCCCACTCGGCGCCGAACGCGAGCCCCTGCACCATACGGATCAGGACGAGCAGGATCGGCGCGGCGATGCCCGCCTGCGCGTAGGTGGGCAGCAGTCCGATGAGGACCGTGGCGATACCCATGGTCAGCAGGGCCGCGACCAGGACGGGCTTGCGGCCGTACTTGTCGCCGAGATGGCCGCCGACGGCGCCGCCGACGGGGCGCATCAGGAAGCCGACGCCGAGCGTGACGAAGGCCAGCAGGGTGCCGACGACCGGATCGGACTCGGGGAAGAAGACATCACCGAAGTAGAGGGCGGACGCCGTGCCGTAGGCCACGAAGTCGTAGTTCTCCACGCAGGTTCCCGCGGCGGCTCCGAGGGACGTCCGCAACTTGCCGCGGGTGCCGTTCTGAGCGGTGGCGGCGGCCGGGGAGGGTGCGCTGTTGCTCGCGCTCATGCCGTAACTCCTAATCACCTTTGATCACCGGTTACGCGGTGGGGGACTTCAGCGGGTGTCGTGCGTCGTGCATGGGGGAGTGGGGACGGGTGTGCGGCGGTGCGGGTGCGCGGGGGCGCGCGGTTGTGGGGCCTCAGCTCTCCACGGCGGGTGACTGCGCGAGGGGCTGGACCGGCCGGCCGGGCGGGGCCCCGGTGAGTTCGCGGGCCGACCTCAGCTCCAGCTCGTGGAGCTTGGCGACCCGCCGGACGGTGTCCTCGTCGTTGTCGAACGTCGCGCCGAGGAACGCCTCGACGACCGCGCCGGCCATCGCCGGACCGATCAGCCAGGCACCCATGGCGATGGCGTTGGCGTCGTCGTGCTCGACCGCCTGGTGCGCCGAGTAGACGTCGTGCCCGAGACCGCAGCGGATCCCGGCGATCTTGTTGGCCGCCATCAGCGCGCCGGCGCCGGTACCGCACACGAGCACGGCCCGGTCGGCCTCGCCGGTGCGTACGGCGTCGCAGGTGGCGAACGTGATGTCGGGGAAGTCGACCGGCGTGTCACTGTCCGTGCCGCGGTCGATGACTTCGTGTCCCAGCCGTTCGAGGACGCCGCGCACATGGTCCTTCAGCGCGTGTCCGGCGTGGTCGTTGCCCAGAGCGATTCTCATGTGTCAGCCCTTCGTGGTGAGTTCGTTGATGCCGGTGCCGGTGCCGGTGCCGGTGCCGGTGTCGGTGGTGGCCGCGTGTGTGTGGGCCCCGCCCAGCTCGTGCGCGTACGGGATCGAGACCATCGCCCCGCGCCGGGTGACCGTGATCGCGGCGGCGGCCGACGCCGTCGCCAGTGCCGCGGGCAGATCACTCTCGCCCCGGGCGAGGGCCGCCGCGAGATAGCCGGTGTAGGTGTCGCCGGCCGCGGTGGTGTCGACGGCGGTGACCGGTACGGCCGGGATGTGCGCCACGCGGTCGCCGACGTTGACGTACGCGCCGTCCGCGCCCGTGGTGCAGACGACCACGCAGTCCAGCGCCCGTGAGGTGGCGAGCACGGTCCCCGCCACGTGCCCTCGCCCGGCCGCGCCGCCGTCCGGTTGAGCGACCGCCCCGACCAGCCCGGCGACCGCCCGCATCTCCCCCTGGTTGACCACCAGCAGGTCGATGTCGGTCGTCAGACAGCCGGTGTCGGCGGGCGCGGGGGCGGCGTTGAGTACGACGGTGGCGCCGCGCTCCTTGGCGAGGCGGGCCGCGTGGGCGACCACCGCCACCGGGGTCTCCAGCTGGAGCAGTACGAGATCGCCCGGCGCCGCGCCCGCGAGTCCCGACTCGACGTCCGCACGGCTCAGGCGGGCGTTCGCGCCGGACGCCACGATGATGCGGTTCTCGCCGCCCGCCTCCACGGCGACGACCGCCGTGCCCGTGTGCGTACCGTCGGCCGTACGCACCCACCCGGTCTCCACACCGGATTCGACCAGCGCGCGGCGTACGAGCAGGCCGTGCGCGTCGTCGCCGAGCGCGCCGATCATGACGACCGACGCACCGGCCCGTGCGGCGGCGACGGCCTGGTTGCCGCCCTTTCCGCCGGCGGTGATCGTCACGTCCGAGGCGAGTACGGTCTCGCCGGCCGCCGGGAACGCGGGCACCTCCAGGAGCTGGTCGGCGTTGAGGCTGCCGACGACGAAGACGGTGGTGGGCATGGGGGATCCCCGTTCATGGGTGTGGAAGGCGCGGTGCGGCGAGGGACGGCGGACGCCGGTCGGGCGCCGGTCGGGCGCGCCGATTCCCTCGAAGGGCCTGATTCGGATGGGCAGTTGTGTGAGGTACGAGGTGGTGGCGGGGCGCCGGTTCCCGGGCACCCGGAGAGTCACCGGAAAGGGTCTGGACCCGGACGGCGGGCGTGGGCCGGGGGTGTGGCCGCCTGCCGCCTCCTGCCGGGGCTACGCCGGCCGGCGTGCCCCGCCCGTTGACTCCCGCACCACGAGGCGCGTCGGGAGGACCACCGATTCGGGTGTGCGGCCCTCGATGACGTCGAGGAGGAGTCTCATCGCCGTCGACCCCATGGCCTGCGCGTCGTGCGCGACGACGGTGAGCGGCGGGTCGAGTTCGGAGAACCACTCGATGTCGTCGAAGGCCACCAGGTCGATGTCCGAGCCGATCCGCAGCCCCCGGCGGCGCAGCGCGCCGAGCGCGCCCACCGCCATCGGACTGTCGGCCGCGAGCAGCGCGGTCGGGGGACGTTCGCCGGACAGCAGCCGTTCGGCGGCCGTCGAACCGCTCGCCGAGCGGAAGTCGCCGGAGGTGATCAGCCCGGGGTCGGCGTCGAGACCGTGCCGGGCCACGGCGCGTACGAAGGCGTCGTGTCTGGCGCGGCCGGTGGAGATGGACCGGGGGCCGCCGATATAGCCGATACGGGTGTGGCCGCGGTCGGCGAGATGGGCGACGGCCTGGTCGATGCCCAGCGCGTTGTCGGAGGTCACGCTGGGCACCTCGAACCCGTCGACGGTCCGGTCGACGAAGACGAGGGGCACGGTGGTGGCGAGGGTCCGGAGGTGGGCGCTGTCCTCGCCCTGCGGAGCGATGATGATGCCGTCGACCCGCTGGGTGAGGAAGGACTCCAGGTAGGTGTCCTGCTGCCGCGGATCCTCGTTGGCGTTGGCGAGGAGGGTGACGTACGAGGAGCGCAGCGCCGCTTGTTCGGCGCCGTGCGCCACATCGGCGAAGAACGGGTTGCGTACGTCGGAGATGAGCAGCCCCACCGTCTGGGAACGGGCCGAACGCAGGGAGCGCGCACGGGCGTCGGGCCGGTAGCCGAGTTCCGCGACGGCTGCGTGGACGCGTTCACGGGCGGCGGGGGAGGTGGACGGGTTGCCGGAGAGTACCCGGGACGTCGTGCCCACGGAGACGCCGGCGAGTGCGGCGACATCCTTGATGGTCACGGTGGTGCTGTCCATGGGGGCCTCTTGCGGATCGGTGCGTATGTACGGGCGGTGGGAGGTACCGGGCGGTCGGTGGACTGACGGGACTGTATCCCGCGACATTCCGGATCCCGCGATGCTCTGGAAACGATTCCATGGAAACGTTTCCGAGACAGGATCCTGAAGCGTCTCCCGCGGCGCGTCAAGGGGTTCGGCCGATCGGCTTTCGGATCGGTCCGCACGCCGACCACGTCCCCCACCAGGTCGGAAGTCCGGTCCGACGTCTAATCTGCGGGCATGGACTCGCAGGCGTACCTCTCCGAACTCTTCTCCCTGGAAGGCCGCGTGGCCCTGGTCACCGGCGGCAGCTCCGGCATCGGCAAGGCCATCACCGAGGCCCTCGCCGGTGCCGGTGCGAGCGTCGTGATCGTGGCCCGCAGGGAGGCCGAACTGGCCGCCACGGTGGACGAGTTGACGGACCGCGGTTGCCGGGCGGCATGGGTGCGCGGCGACCTCGGCACACGCGAGGGCGTACGTACGGTGGCCGACGAGGCGGCGGAGATGTTCGGCGAACCGGACACCCTCGTCAACTGCGCCGGGATCAATCTGCGGCCCCCGATGGGGGAGACCGGCGACGACGTGTGGGACACGACGATGGCCGTGAATCTGGAGGCGCCGTATCTGCTGGGGCAGCGGTTCGGACCCGGCATGGCCGACCGCGGTTTCGGCCGGATCATCCATGTCACCTCCCAGCAGGCGCACCGGGCGTTCGTGCGGAGCGGTGTCTACGGTGTCTCCAAGGGCGCGCTGGAGTCGTTGGCCCGCTCGCAGGCCGAGGCGTGGTCACCGTACGGGGTCACCTGCAACACGCTTGTGCCGGGGTTCGTGATGACGCCGCTCAACGAACGGCTGTCGTCCGACCCCGAGCGGGTGGCGGCGCTCGCCGCGCGCACGATGACGGGGCGCAACGGGGTGGCGGAGGACTTCGCGGGCGCGGCCGTGTTCCTGGCGAGCCGGGCCTCCGCGTACGTCACGGGGCAGTCGCTCTTCGTGGACGGCGGGTTCCACGTCCACTGAGGGGCGGGCGCGTCGTACGGCGGCGGGCCCGGCGGAACGGCGGCGATCACGTCGTACGGCGGTGAACCCTCGTCCCGTATCGATCGCAGCCCGGTTTCGGCTCAACCGCGCCCCGGATCATGCCTGTTGGCGCGGGCGCGGGCTCGACTCGGGTACGCCGGACCGCGCCGCCGACCGGCGGGCGCGCCAGGTGCGCGCGGCGCGGGTCACGCCCGGCTGCCCCAGCACGATGCCGAGGAACACCAGCACCAGCCCGGCGCCCTGGCGCGCGGTGAGGGAGTCACCGGCGACGAGCGTGCCCAGCAGAACGCCGGTCACCGGGTTGAGGAGACCTATGAGCCCCACCGTCCCCGCGCTCAGCTGCCGCAGGCCGGCGAACCACGCGGTGAAGGCGAGGGCGGTCGCCACGCCCGATACGTAGACGAAACCGAGCACCGCGCCCCCGTCCAGGGCCGGCGGTGCCCCTTCGACGGCGACCGCGACCGGTACGAGAACCACACCCCCGGCGATCAACTGCCAGGAGGTCAGCGCCAACACGTCGACGCCGGGGCACCACTTCTTGGTGAGGATGTAGCCGATCGAGGACATCGTCATGGCCGCCACCGAGGCGAGCACGCCGAGCGGGTCGATCCCGGTCGCGTTCGTGAGGAGCATGGCGCTGACACCCGCGATCCCGACACCGGCTCCGACGGCCGGCAGTATCTGCGGGCGCTCGGCCAGCAGTGGCCAGGCCAGCAGCATCATCACCACCGGCGCGGTCGCCATGACCGTCGAGGCGATGCTGGTCGGCAGGAGCTGCGCCGCCACGTAGACGAGGGCGAAGAACGCCCCCATGTTCAGGGTGCCGAGCACCAGCGCCTTCCACCACAGCGCGCCGTGCGGTCGTCGCCGGCTCAGCGCCAGCAGGACGATCCCCGCGGGCAGGGCGCGGAAGACCGCCCCGTACAGCGGATGGCCGTCCGGGAGATGGCGCTGCGTGACGAAGTACGTCGTGCCCCACGCGATCGGCGCGACGGCGGTGACCAGTGACCAGCGGGCGGTGGCTTCCATGGAAGCAATAATATCTTCCCTGGAAGGTATTATTCCCGGCATGGCTGAATCTCTTGACCGGGTGGCCCGTATCCAGCGGGAATGGGCACGTGAACGCCCCGATGTCGATGTGCGCCCGCAGGGCGTGATCGGGCGGCTGCACCGCCTCGGCGCGTACCTCACCGAGGAGTTGTGCGTCGTGTACCGCAAGCACGGACTGGGGGAGGGCGACTTCGACGTCCTGGCCGCGCTGCGGCGGGCCGGCGCGCCGTTCGAGCGCGCGCCCGGCGAACTGGCCGAGCACACCATGGTCACCACCGGTGCGATGACGAAACGCGTCGACCGCCTCGAACGGGCCGGACTCGTCTCCCGGCGCGCGAGCGAGAGTGACGGGCGCGGCAGGGTCGTCGCGCTGACCTCGGAGGGCCGCGCCCTCATCGATCGCGCCTTCGCGGAGCACATGGCCAACGAGCGCCGTCTCCTGGGCGTGCTGACCGAGGCGGAGGCCGCGCAGCTCGAATCCCTGCTGACCAAGTGGCTGGCCGTGACGGAGGGGGCGCGCGACTGAACGGGGACGCCGGGGGGCTTGGGGTGCCCGGGGGTGATCGAGGTGCCGGGACTGCGGACTCAATCGCAAAGACTTCTTCGCGAATAAGTCTTTGCGAAGAACTGTTTGCGGTCTAGTCTGCTCGGCATGACGGATTCGAACGAGACCCCTCGCGGCCCCAGGCACGAGTCGAGCACGGTCGTCCTGGACGCGAAGGGACTGCGGGCCCTGGCCCATCCCGTACGTGTCCAACTGGTCGGACTCCTGCGGAAGTACGGCCCTTCGACCGCCACCCGGCTGGCCGAGCGGCTGGGGGTCAACTCCGGTACGGCCAGCTACCACTTGCGCCAGCTGGGCGACGCGGGGTTCGTCGAGGAGGACACGGAGCGCGGCAACGCGCGGGAACGCTGGTGGCGCGCGGTCCACCAGTCGACCCGGTTCAGCGACCGTGAGCTGGCGGAGGAGGAGCCCGAGGCCGCGCTCGCGTATCTCCAGTCGGTCGCCGCCGCGTACACCCTGCGCACCCAACGAGCCCTCGGCGAGCTTCAGACCATGCCCGACCGGTGGCGGGGCACGTTCGACATAAGCGACTGGCCGCTGCGGCTGACTCCTGAGGAGGCGGTGCGGCTGCAGGGGGAACTGCACGCGCTTCTCTTCCGCTACCGGGCGGACAGCCCGGAGACGGCGGCCGAGGCACCGGAGGGCGCCGAGCGCATCTCCGTGATCACCCAGATCCTGCCGGAGCTGGAGCTGCCGGGCGCGGACACTCCCGACGCCGCCCCCGACGACGACACCCCCGGCGCCCCCGCCGAGGGCGGCGGCCCGGCTCGCGGGCGCCGGCGGGGAATGGAGTCGTGGTGAGAAAGCCCGGGACAAGTGCGATACGGGTGAAGGGATCTGACGTTGCGTCAGGTCGTCGACGTGCGTCGCTGCCGCTCGTCGGCGTACTCGCCGCGATGGCGGTGTCGTTGACCGGTACGCGGGTCTCGGCCATCGCGCTGCCCTGGTTCGTTCTCGTCACCACCGGCAGTGCCACCCAGACCGGGGTGGTGGCCTTCTGTGAGATGGCTCCGTACGTGGTGGTGAAGGCGTTCACCGGACCGCTCGTGGACCGGGCCGGACCCCGGACCATCTCATGGACCACCGACCTGATCAGCGCCGCGGCCGCCCTCGCGGTTCCCCTCCTGCACGCGGCGGACCGGCTCTCGTTCCCTCTGCTGCTCGTGCTGGTCGCGTTGATCGGAGCGGCGCGGGGGCCGGGCGACCTGGCGAAGGACGTCATGGTCCCGGAGGCGGCCGAGCACGGTCGTGTACCTCTGGAGCGGGCCACCGGCTTCGCCGGCGTGACCGAACGGCTCGCCGCCACCGTCGGTCCGGCGGCGGGCGGCGCCCTGATCGCCTTCCTCGGGCCGTTGTCGGGGCTGACCGTCAACGCGGCCTGTTTCGCGCTCGGTTCGGTGATCATCGGGGTGATGCTGCCGCGCGGCATGGGCCGACCGGTCGGGCACGTACCGTCGCCGCCGGACGGCGCCGATCCCTCCGCTGACGCTCCGGCCGAGCCGGGCTACTGGCGGCGGTTCGGCCAGGGCTTCACCTTCCTGCGAACCGAACCGCTGCTTCTCACGATCATGGTGATGGTCATGGTCACCAACTTCCTGGACGCGGCGTTCAGCACCGTGCTCCTCCCTGTCTGGGCCAAGGAGTCGGGTAACGGGCCGAGCGCCATCGGCCTGTGCGCCGCCGCGGGCGGACTCGCGGCGATCGGCGGCAGCCTGATCGCGGCGGCGGTCGCACACCGGATGCGACGGCGCGTGGTCTTCTTCGCCGGATTCCTCCTGGCGGGCGCGCCGCGATGGCTGATCCTCGCCTCGCCCGCACCTCTGTGGGCCGTGGTGGTCGTGTTCGCGGTCGGAGGCTTCGGTGCCGGTTTCCTCAACCCCATCCTGGCGGCGGTCAGTTACGAACGCGTGCCCCGGCGTCTGCTGGGCCGGGTCAAGGCGCTCAGCGGTGCGCTCTCCTGGTCCGGTATGCCGCTCGGCGGGCTGCTCGGGGGCGCCGCGGTGGCCTCGTTCGGGCTGGCGCCGGTGCTGCTGGTGGGCGGCGCCGCGTACTTCCTCACGACGAATCTCACCGGACTGCGCCCGGAATGGCGGCAGATGGACCGACTGCGGGGCAAGGGCCGACCGGCCGACGACCCGCTCGTCCCACCGCCGAGCGTGGAGCCGGGCGAGAGGTCGGACACCGACCAGCAACCGGGCCGGGGACCGGGCTCGGAGCCGGAATCCGGCGGCGCCAGGCTGACGCGATCGGTCGGACGACGGTGACAAGACGCCGCGAGAATCACCAGCGACACACCCGGTCAACTCCCGCAGCACACACCACAGACCCGGCCGGCGTCGCCGGAACGCCGGCAGCACGCGCGCGGCCTCCGCCGGGCCCCGGACGGGCGCCCCGACCGTCTGCGGATCTTCGAGATCGACCAGCCGGGCACCCAGGACTGGAAGCGCCGACGTCTGATCGAACTCGGTTACGGGATCCCCCACCGGCTTCGTCTGGTGCCGGTCGACTTCGAGGCGGGCGCGGACTGGTGGGAGCGGCTGTCCGACGCCGGCTTCGACCCCGGCAGGCCGGCGGTCGTCGCCTGCTCCGGCGTGACCATGTACCTCACCAACGCCACCGCCGCGACCCTCGGCCGGCTCGCCGGCCTGGCCCCCGGCTCGACGGTCGCCATGACGTTCATGCTGCCGACCGCACATACGGCCTTCGCCCGTCGAGCGGAGAGGACTTCCTGGTGGCCACCACCTGACACGTCTCGGTCCCACGACGCCCCGCCCAGTCCCACGACGCCCGACTCAGTCCCGCAGCGCCCGACGCGGCGCCGATGCCGCGTGTCGTGCGGACTCCGCGCGAGGTCTGTGTGCAGGGTGCTGCACATGAGACTGCGGGCCGCGTACAAGAAGGACGACAAGGGTGGCTCCGGAAACGGGCCGATGACCGAGCTGCTGGAACTGCGGCACGACGTCACCGTCACCCAGACGCTGCGCTCGACGGTGGCCGCGACCCTCGCCTACATCGTCGCGCTGTGGCTCAGCAGCGAACCCGCGCCGCTGACCGCGCCCCTCACCGCGCTGCTCGTGGTCCAGGTGACCCTCTACTCCACCCTCACCACCAGCGTCCGCCGGGTGAACGCCGTCGTCGCCGGCGTGCTGATCGCCATCGGATTCAGCGTGCTCGTCGGGCTGTCGTGGTGGAGCCTCGGGCTGATCATCCTGGCCTCGCTCCTCGCCGGCCGGCTCGTCCGCGTCAACGAGTTCGTTCCCGAAGTCGCGATCAGCGCCATGCTCGTCCTCGGCGTGACCCACGCGGCGGACACCGCCTGGGACCGCGTACTGGAGACGCTGATCGGCGCGGTGGTGGGGCTGCTGTTCAACGTGCTGTTCGTGCCGCCGGTCTGGGTCGCCGCCGCCGGGGAGTCCATCGAGGACCTCGCCCGGCAGATGCGCCGGCTGATGCGTGACGTCGGTGAGGAGCTGACCAGCCCCACCCCCGTCGAACGCGCCGCCGCCCGACTGCGCGAGGCGCGGCGGCTCGACCACGGCATCGCCGAGGTGGACGCCGCGCTGCGCCAGGCCGAGGACAGCCTGCGGCTCAACCCGCGCGTCAAGGAGGGCCTGCTGCACCGGGTGGTGCTCCGTACCGGCCTCGACACGTTGGAGATCTGCGCGGTGGTGCTGCGCGTACTCACCCGCACGATCACGGACCTCGCCAAGGAGCGCGAGGAGGAAGATCTTTTCCAGCCGGAGGTGGGATCCGCCCTGGAGGAGCTGCTGTCGCAGGTCGCCGACGCGCTCGTCAGTTTCGCGGTGCTGGTCACCACACAGACGAGCGAGGCCGCCGAGGCGGCGGAGTCCCGCCTCGCCGGCGACCTGAGCGCCGCCGGGGCGACACGTGAGAGAGCCGCGCAACTGCTGCTGGAAGGCGTACAGCGGCACCCTCGGCAGTGGCAGCTCCACGGCGCGCTCCTGTCGGAGATCGACAGACTGCTGGACGAACTCGACACCGACCACCGCTCCCGCCGTCTGATGGAGGAGCTGGACAGATCCACCCGGGAACAGCGCGAACGGCACCCTCAGCTCACCGCGTTCACCCAGTGGCTCCGTCGTCGGAAACGGCCCGCGCTGAAGCGCCCCACTCTGAGGCGGCGAGGCAAGCGGAAGGACCAGCGGAATGAAAGGCAGAGTGACAGGCGGGACTTTGAAGACAGGCCCTAGGGGCGTGCCGCAGCTGCTTGCTCGGTTTCCACCGGGTGGTCACCGGTCGCCGCCACGATGACGTCGTCCAGGATCTCCCGCGTGCGCACCAGTTCGGCGATCTGCTCGTCGATCCTGGCCCGCTGACGCGTCAGATCGGCGACGAGCCACGGCGTCGCCGCCTCCGAAGGCCCCCCGTCCTCGTCCCGCATGCACGGCAGCAGCTCGGCGATCTTCCCGCTGCACAGCCCCGCGGCGAACAGCTCCTGGATACGGATCACCCGGTCCACGGCCCGCTCCGGATAGGTGCGATGGCCCGAGGGCGTACGCGTCGACACGAGCAGCCCTTGCTCCTCGTAGTAACGCAGCGAGCGTTCGCTGACGGCGGTACGTCTCGCCAGTTCGCCGATCTTCACGCTTCCTCCCGGGGGCCCCACCGTCGCCGTGGCGGTGACAGGGATTGAACCTCACACCAGTGTGAGGTCTTACCGTCCCGCCATGACGAAAACGACTCTTCTCGCCCCGTATTCCCTCGGCCCCCTCCACCTCCCGAACCGCATGGTGATGGCTCCCATGACCCGCTACCGCGCGGCCGTGGACGGCACGCCCCTGCCGGTCGTCGCCGACCACTACGCGCAGCGCGCCGGCGCCGGCCTCATCGTCACCGAAGGCATCTGGCCCAGCAGCCGGGGTCAGAGCGGCTGGCGGCTCCCCGGTCTGGAGACCGAGGCGCACATCGAGGGCTGGCGGGCCGTGACCGATGCCGTGCACGCCGCCGGCGGCCGGATCATGGCGCAGCTGATGCACGGCGGCCGGCACGGACACCCGCTGTCCCGGATCGACGGGGACGTGCCGAGCGGCCCGTCCTCGGTCCTGGTGCCCGGCCCCGTACACGTACGCGACGGCGGAAAGGCCGACCCCCTCCCGCCGCGCGAGATGACGCACGACGACATCCGGCAGGCCGTCGCCGACCACGTCAAGGCGGCCGGGAACGCCATGGCAGCGGGCTTCGACGGGGTCGAACTGCACGGTGCCAACAGCTACTTGATCCATCAGTTCCTCGCCGACAACACCAATCTGCGCAGGGACGGTTACGGCGGTACGACCGAGGGCCGGATCCGCTTCCCCGTCGAGCTGGTCACGGCGGTCGCCGACGCGATCGGCGCCGGGCGGACGGCGCTGCGACTCTCCCCGGGCAACCCTCAGTTCGGCATGGCGGAGGCCGATCCGGCCCCCGTCTACCGCGCGCTCCTCGACGCCGTCGACGGCCTCGGTCTGCTCTACCTCCACCTCACCGACAACGACATCTACCCGGCGCTCGCCGATCTGCGGCCCCGCTGGCACGGCCCGCTCATCGCGAACATCGGCGAGAACCGCGACCCGACCACCCGCGAGGGCGGCGAGTCGGTGCTCGCCGACGGGCTCGCCGACCTCGTCTCGTACGGCAGGTCCTTCATCGCCAACCCGGACCTCCCCGAGCGCTTCGCCTCCGGGGCACCGCTCAACACCATCGACGAGCGGCATCTCTACACGCACGGCGGCGAGGGCTACACCGACTACCCGGCGCTGCGGCAGGAGCTGTGCTCCACCGGGAGGTGACGCCGGGGCCGGTACGGGGGACACTGACGTATGGGATTCGCCGTCTTCGTCACTCTGCCCGGTCTGGTCATTCTGCTGACCGCGCTGGCCTTCGTCGATCAACTGCTGCTCCGCGCCGGACGGGCCGGTGTCCTTCCCTGGCGCAACTCCGTCCGGCAGGGGCAGGTGTCGACCACCGGCTTCGAGATGCTGCACGCCAGCCTCTCGCCGGGCAAGCAGAGCGAGTTGAAGGAGCGTCAGTCGGCGCTGCTAATGCGGGACGACGAGGAGGACGGGGCTCCGCCGAACCGGACCATGGTGGATCTGGACGGCGGCACCGCGGTCGTACGGATACCTCCGGGCCGGCCGGACCGTCCCAACTGACCGGCCGGCCCGGCGGACCCGGGTCACGAAGCGGTGGTTCGTCTCAGAGCGGCAGTACGCAGACGGCGACCGGGGACGCGAACGGTTCGCCGGCAGAGGCCAGTTGACCGCTGTCCTGGTCGACGTGGAAGACGGACACGGCGTTCGACCGCTGATTGGCGGCGAAGAGCAGAGTCCCGTCGGGGGAGAGGGCGAGCTGCCTCGGGTAGTCACCGCCGACCGGCACCGTGTCCAGCAGCCGCAGGCCGGCGCCGTCGTCCTCCACCGCGAAGCGGGACAGGCTGTTGTGCCCCCGGTTGGCGAGATAGACGAACGCACCGTTGGCGGTGATCACCGGCTGGGACGGGAAACTGCTGCCCGCGCCGCCGGCGCCGGTGGGCAACGGTTCGCCGGGGGTGAGGGCACCGCTGTCGGGGTCGTACCCGCAGACGGCGATCGTGTTGTTCAACTCGTTGGCCAGATAGGCGAATCGGCCCGAGGGATGGAAGACGAGATGCCGCGGACCGGCGCCCGCCGGCAGCGTCGCGTACGAGACCTGGGTGAGCGTGCCCGCCGTCTCGTCGAGGCGGTAGGTGTAGACGCTGTCGGTGCCGAGGTCGACGGCGAGTACATGGCTGCCGTCGGGGCTGGTGACGATCTGGTGCGCGTGCGGGCCGTTCTGACCGGGCCCCGGAGCCGGTTCGGTGTGGGTGACCAGAGCGGTGCGCTCGCCCAGCGCGCCCGACGACTCGATGGGATGGACGGCGACATCGCCGGAGCCGTAGTTCGCGCTGAACAGCCAGCGCCCGCCGGGGTGCACGGACAGATGGCAGGGTGACGAGCCGCCGGTGCCGCGCGTGCCGAGGACCGTGTGACCGCCGTCCGCCCCCAGCGCGATCGCGGTGACGCCGCCGTCCTGGCGCTCGTTGACCGCGTACAGGGTGCTGCCGTCGGGGTGGACGGCGAGATACGAGGGGTCGCCGACGCCCTGGAGGGTCCCGGTGGCGGTGATGTGGCCCGTAGCCGTGTCGTACGAGGCGAGCCCGATGCCCGGACCGCCGCTGGAGGTGTACGTACCGATGAACAGCGGCCCCGTGGCGAGGGGTTGCCGTGAACGGGCCGCTGTCCGCGACGTGGTCGTTGTCTGCGCCGCCGTCCGGGTCGCGGTCGCCGGAGCGGTCGCGCTCGCCGTCGCGGGCACCGAGACCGTCGCGAAGGCGGCGGCCAGTATGCCGACCACCTGACGGCGGCTCGGCCCTCCGGTCCCTGCCTCTGTATCTGTCTCTGCCGCTGTGCCTGTTCCTGCCGCTGTTCGTGTGCGGTCGCTTCTCATGCCGGGCACCTCGAATGACTCGTGGGGGGAGAGTGCTTGCCGATGTTGTGGCAGCCACCCTGTCGCCATCCCGCCCCCGTCGGCAAGAGCCCCTTCGGCGCCGTCAGTCGCGGAGCGCCACGGCGTCGCCCATCACGATCACCGGACGCTTCGCCGGGTCGAGGAGACGGAGGAGTTCCACCATCTGTGTTCTCGACAGCGAGACGCAGGCCTGGGTGGGGCCTTTGTGGTCGACATGGATCCAGACGCCGCCGCCCTTGCCGAGCCCGAGGGGGCGGCTCTTGTCCAGCGGAGTGGTCCCCGGGATCCGGTTGTAGTCGATGGCCACGACATAGTCGAAGGAGCCCTCCAGCGGCTCACCGAGGAAGCCGGTGCCCGGGGACTCGAAGTCGCCGCTCTCGTCGTACGGGAGTCTGGACCCCGGGTCGGGGAGCCGGCCGCCGGCGTCGCCGAGCGTGAAGACGCCGATCGGCGAACGCAGGTCGGAAGCCTGGTGGTCGTACGTCCAGCCGCGCAGCGCGTTGTGCGCGGGCCAGCGGTCGGTGACGGGCCGCCAGCCCGTGTCCGCGTCGCGCTCGTACAGCACGACCCCGGACCGGGACGACTCCCGGCCCTCGCCGCTGACGACGAGCGCCTGGCGCGTGGAGACCGGGATACGGGAGCGGGTGGCCGGGCCGAGACCGGGGATCTCACGGACCAGAGCCGCCTCCACCGGTCCGCCGGCAAGACCGCGGGCCGCCTCGTTCGGCGAACCATGGTGCCGCTGGGCGGGCCGCCCCGCCGGCTTCTCCCCGTCCTTCTCCCCGTTCTGTCCTCCGTCCTCCTCTCCGTCCCGTTCTCCGTCCCGATCCCCGTCCGCCGACTTGCTCTCCGTGGCCGGGCGCTCCGCACCCGGGCTCCGCGGCGGCCCGCCCTGCGCGGTCCGGCTCTCCGACGGCCGCCCGGCGTCCGGTGGGGATGCCTGCTCAGCGCATCCGCTGAGGAGCAGGCACGTACAGAGCGAGGTGACGGCCAGGGCGCCCCTGGCGAGATGGAGAGCGCGGGGGAGGGGGAGCATGTCGGGCCTTTCGTGGGCGGTGGCAGGCGGGCCGTCCTCGTCCGCCGCGTTTCTCTGCGCCATGAAACGCGATCATCGTGTGATCGGACCGCGCCGAGATACGTCATCAGAGACGGACCCGGAGATTTCCCCCGTTCTGCCTAAGGCGACGTCAGATGCCCGGCCGATCAGGCGATTCGCGGTCTCGCCCTCACCCTCGTCCTCGCCCGTTCCTCCGTCATTGGTGCGAGCAAAGGCGGCCGGGGGTGATTCGTCGTCCCACGGGTGATTCGCGAAGGCGCGTGGTTTCAGTCGGCCGAAAGAGCGTCAAATTGCTTGCCCGACAGGGTTGTCGGGGACATGGCGGGATTGCTTGTCTTGATGCGTCGCGGACGGTCGACGCGCGTCAACTCCGCCCCACCGGAGTGGCGCACGCCTGTTGCGCGACGCGCTCGTTGTCGTTGAACCCGGGAGAGCGTTCCCCCCACTTCCCAAGGAGATCGACATGGTTACCAAGCCAGGCCCCGGCCGTCGTACGGTGCTGCGGGGTGGTCTGACCGCCACCGCGGTCGGCGCCCTCGGACTCGCCGCGAACGGACCGGCCAACGCCGCCCCGCCCCGCGCGAGCCGCCACCGGGCGGCCCGATCACTACTCGCCGCGCCCGAGCCCCGGATCTACAGCACCACCGAATGGGGCGCGCGGCCCCCGAACCAGCAGATCGTCGTGCTCGACCGGGTCCCGACCTACATCGTCGTGCACCACACCGCCGAGCCCGGCAACAGCGAGGACTACTCGCTGGAGCACGCGATGGCGATCTGCCGGTCGATCCAGAACTTCCATATGGACGGCCAGGGTTGGGGCGACTCCGGCCAGCAGTTCACCAACTCGCGCGGCGGCTTCGTCCTCGAAGGCCGGCACCAGAGCCTCGATGTCGTACGCGGTGGTACGCGGCACGTCCAGGGCGCGAACGTCGGCGGCCGCAACAGCGAGGTCATCGGCATCGAGAACGAGGGCCTCTACACGGAGGTCGACGTTCCGGCCGCGCTCTGGAACTCACTGGTCCAGCTCGTCGCGTGGATCGCCACCCAGTACGGGCGGCCGGTCACCGACATCATGGGCCACCGCGACTTCAACTCCACCGAATGCCCCGGCGGCGTGCTCTACGGCAGACTGCAGGAGCTGCGCGACGCGGTCTCCGGCGCACTGGGCGTCGCGCCCGCCGACCGGCCCTCCGTCTGGCCCCTGCTGCGTCCGGGGTCCGCCGGGCCTCAGGTGCGTGCCGCGCAGTACCTCCTGCGGGCCCGTGGCTTCTCGGACGTACCGGTGGACGGGGTCTTCGGCGCGGACACGAAGCGCGCGGTCGTGAAACTGGCCGATGTGCACAACGTGGAGAAGCACACCTGCGCGGCCATGGTCCGCGGCGGCACGGACGAGACCGGTTACCTGGGCTCGGACATCTGGCCGCTGATCACCCCGAAGGTCGGGGCGGGCGAGAACGCCGACATCGCGAAGGCGGTGACCACCCTGCACCGCGCCGGCGCGGACCGGGCCCACTCGGCGGGCGTACTCACCGCGACGGAGTGGAAGCGCCTGCTGGCCTGACGATCCACCGCCGGACCGGACCGGACCGTCAAGCCTGTCCGGCGTGCCTTCGGCGGCGCGAGTCACCTCGTGCCGCCGAAGGCCGACGGATACCAGTTGCGGAAGACGGTTCCCCGAGCGGCTGTCCGCCCTGGCCGGCAGTCGTGGCCGACGGTCGTCGATCCGACCCCGACGGGTGACGGGGCGACCAGGTGACCAGGCGTCAGATGTCGATCCTGTTGCCGAACAGGACAATGCCGCTGATGTTCGACGGGCCGAGGCAGACTGGGCGCCCTGATCCAGCCACTGATCACTGATCCACTTCACTGATCAACCTCTGCCAGGGAGCGCACGATGACGGAGTACCGGAACCTCGGCCGCACGGGTGTGAAGGTCAGCCCCCTCTGCCTCGGCACGATGATGTTCGGGGCCCGCGGCAACACCGACCACGACGACAGCGTCCGGATCATCCACCGCGCGCTCGACTCGGGCATCAACTTCGTCGACACCGCCGACGTGTACTCCGCGGGCGAGTCGGAGACCATCGTCGGCAAGGCACTGGCCGGCGGGCGCAGGGACGGTGTCGTCCTCGCGACCAAGTTTCACGGCACCCTCGGCGAAGGACCCAACGAGCGCGGTAATTCCCGGCGTTGGATCATCCAGGAGGTCGAGAACAGCCTGCGCCGGCTGGGCACCGACTGGATCGACCTCTACCAGGTGCACCGGCCCGAGCCGGACACCGACTTCGACGAGACCCTGGGCGCGCTGACCGATCTCGTACGCCAGGGCAAGATTCGCTACATCGGCACCTCCACGTTCGAGCCGTCGGCGATCGTCGAAGGGCAGTGGATCGCGGAGCGCCGCGGCCGGGAGCGGGTGGCGACCGAGCAGCCGCCGTACTCGCTGCTCACGCGTGGCATCGAGCGCGAGACGCTGCCCGTGGCGCAGCGCTACGGGCTCGGCGTGCTGTCCTGGAGCCCGCTCGCCGGCGGCTGGCTGTCCGGCCGCTTCCGCAAGGGCGCCGCGCAGCCCGCCTCCAGCCGGTCCGAGCAGCAGACGGCGCGCTTCGACATCACGGCCCAGGAGAACGCGGCCAAGCTGGAGGCGGCCGAGAGTCTGGCGCTGCTGGCCGAGGAGACGGGGCTGACGCTCGTGCAGCTCGCGGTGGCGTTCGTCATCGAGCACCCGGCGGTCACGTCGGCGATCATCGGGCCGCGGACGTACGAGCAGTTGGAGAGCCAGTTGGGAGCGGACGAGGTACGGCTCAGCCGCGACGTACTGGACCGGATCGACGAGATCGTGCCGCCGGGCACCAACCTGTCCGGCCGGGACGCCGGTTACGTACCCCCGTCGATCGCCGACGCGTCCCGGCGTCGTAGGTCCGCCGGTTCCGCGCAGTCCTCCTACTGAGGTTCCACGGGCGCCCTTGGGGCGTGTCCGGTGGATCGGAGAGTCCGTTCGTGGCCCACTCGTCACGTTCCTGTTCCGCTCTCTCTTCCTGGGCACGTCCCTTCCGGAGCCGCTATGAAGACCCTGACCGACGAGGCCCGTGACGAGCGGAGCATCACGCGTCTGTTTGCCCTGTGCGACGGCGTGTTCGCCATCGCCATGACACTGCTCGCCCTCGACCTCCGGGTGCCCGACCTCGGCAAGGACCCCGGCGACGCCTCGCTGCGGGGGGCTCTCGCCGATCTGGAGCCGCGCTATCTGTCGTTCCTGGTCAGCTTCTACGCGATCGCGAGTTACTGGCGGCGTCACCGCAGCGAGATGCGAACGGTCCAAGTCAGCCCGCCGACGCTCGTACGGCTGACGATGTTCCTCCTTCTGACGATCACCGTGCTGCCGTTCGTCTCCAATGTCCTTGGCTCGTACGGAAATCAGGCGGGGATCGCCGTGGCCGCCTACGCCGGGGTGAACGTCCTCGCCGCCGGGACGCTGTTGGTGATCCGGCATGTCGTCGACAAGCACGAACCTCCTAAAGAGGCCGCGAAAGAGCACGCACGGTACGAACTCTGGTTCGACCTGGCCGCCTTCGTGCTCGCTGTTCCCTCCGGCTATGTCTTTCCCGGCGACGGCCCGCAGGCGCTGATCGCGCTCCTCGCGCTGAGCGCCCTCGCCTCCTTCGTGACGCGCCACCTCCTGAAGAGGCGCACGAAAGCAGGGGCGTCCGCATAGGCCCCGTCCGACCGCCGCATCCGCCCCCCCATCCGACCGCGCCTTCGGTCACGCGTCCGGTCACGCGGCGGATCTCCTACTTGAGCGACTGCTCAAACTGCTGCTACTTTCAGTTGAGCAGTCGCTCAAAGACGACTGCGCTCAACAGTGATGAGGCCGACGACCGGGGGACGGAATGGGCCTGTACGTCGAGACACGCATCCGTACGGAGATGGACACGCTCTGGGAGCGGACACAGGATCCGGCGCACCACCAGCGGTGGGATCTGCGCTTCTCGGAGATCGACCACCTGCCCCGCCGGCCGGGCGAGCCGCAGCGGTTCCGCTACGCGGTCCGGGTGCTGCCCTTCCTCACCGTCTCAGGCACCGGAGTCAGCGCGGGGGAGAGCGGCGGGGCCGACGGGCGGCGCGTCTCCGTACTGAGGTTCGCCTCGCCGCATCCCCTCTCCCTCCTCGCGGAGGGGAGCGGGTACTGGCGCTACGTGCCCACACCCGACGGCATCCGCTTCCTCACCGGCTACGACTACCGCCCCCGCTGGGGCCGTTTCGGCGCCGTCGCCGACCGATGGGTGTTCCGGCCGCTGATGGGGTGGGCGACGGCCTGGTCCTTCGACCGACTCCGGCTCTGGTGCGAGCACGGCGTCAGCCCGGCGCGATCCCTCGCGTACGGGGTCGCCGAGCCGGTCGTCCGACTGCTCGCCGTGGCGGGCGCGTTGGGCCCGGCCGCGCTGCTCGGGATGCCGACGGTCGTCACACTCGCCCTTGCCGCACTCGCCGCCCTGCTGTTCCTCGTGCCTCCGCTGCCCCACACCCCGGCCGCCCGTCGCTGTCTGCGTACGCCGCCGGGCCGCCCGGCCGTGCCCACACACGCCGCCTCGACTGCCACCCCGCCGGCCCCCGCCCTTCTCGCCACACTGGAGCGTCCGTGACCTCGATTTTCCGCCTCGCCATGGGCGACGACTTCGACCGGCTCCACCCCCAACTGCGGCGTCGCTTCTCCGTGGGGCTCGACAGCGCCGAGGCGTGCGTGGGACGCGGCGTGATGGACCGCGTCTGGCACGGCCGACCCTTCGTCAAACCGTTCCTCGCGCTCGGCGGCAGCCGCAACATCCTCGTCCCTCGCACCGGCCGCCGGGTCCCGTTCACCATCGAGAACGTGCCCTACCGCGACGCCTACGGCCGCGAGACCGTCACGTTCGTCCGCACCTTCGCACTGGCCGACGGGCCACGCCGCTTCGACGCCACCATGATCCACAGCCCCGAGCGCGACTGCGTCCTCGACTACCTCGGTACGCACCAGCACCTCGCCAGCGACCTGCACCCGACCGCCGAGCCCGACGGCTCGCTGTTGATCCGCTCAGGTCAGCACCGGTTCCGCGAGGGGCCGGTCGACGTGCGGGTACCGGAACTCATCGGCGGCGACGCCGAAGTACGGGAGTCGTACGACGAAGCGGCCGACTGCTTCCGTATCCGCGTACGCGTCACCAACCGGCGCTTCGGCCCGCTCTTCGGGTACGAGGGGGCGTTCGCCGCCACGTACGTACCCGTGGGCTCGTACGGGCTGCGCGCCGGGCTGCGTCCGGTACGGGAAGAGGCCCGCGCATGAGCGCCGACACCGACCACCCCGCGTCCGGCCCGGATCTCGCGCCCGGCCCAGGGCCGGACCCCGCGCCCGGCCCGGATCCCGGAAACAGGAGCCGCGACACCAGAACCAAGCTGCTGGAGGGGGCGCTGCGTACCCTCACCGAACAGGGCATCGCCCGCACCTCCGCCCGCACCATCGCCGCGGCGGCGGGAGTCAACCAGGCGCTGGTCTTCTACCACTTCGGTTCCGTCGACGAACTCCTCGGCGCCGCCTGCCACTACGGCGCCGAACAGCGCGTCTCCCGCTACCGCGCCCGGCTCGCCGCCGTGACCTCGCTCGCCGAACTCCTGCAATTCGGCCGGGAGATGCACACCCAGGAGCGGGCGGACGGCCAGGTCGCCGTCCTCGGTCAGATGCTCGCCGGAGCGCAGACCCAGCCCCGCCTCGCCGCTGCGGCCCGGCGCGGCCTGCAACTGTGGATCGACGAGATCGAGCAGGTTCTGGCCCGCGTGCTGGCCGGCACCCCGATCGCGGATCTCACCGACCCCGCCGGTCTCGCCCGCGCCATCGCCGCGTCCTTCGTCGGCCTTGAGCTGTACGAGGGCGTCGACCAGGAAGGCGCCGGCCATGCCCTCGACGCCCTGGAGCAACTGGCCGTGCTCGCCTCGGTGTTGGACGAACTGGGCCCGCTCGCCCAACGTGCGGTACGACGCCGGCTGCGCAACACCGCGCAGAACTGAGCGGGGGACGCGTGTGCCCGCGTACGGGGGATTCTCGTACGACAGCCCGCCCCGTCGGGGCCGTCGGGACCTGCCGGATCCCGCCCGGCTCAGACGCTGAAGACCTTGCGGAAGTCGGTGAGATCGCCGTCGTACGATGACGTGACCGGCCGGCCCGACGCCTCGATCCACGCGTGGAATCGGTACGGGTCGTCGGCACTCCCCAGGCACCATTCGGTGCTGAGCCCGGCCAGGGCGAGCCGGACGGTGGCGGCCAACGACAGCTCCAGACACGCGACACGTCCCGGATGCAGTCGGGCGACCTGCCCCACCAGGCCGACGGCCACCGCCGCCTCCGCCTCCGTGGCGGGGCGTGGGCAGCGCGATGTGAGGGCCGCCACCGCGCGCACGGTGACGCCGAACGGCAGTCGCAGCAGGCAGAGCGCGATGAGGAGTGCGGCCGTCGCGCCGGGCCGGTCGTGACGAGGAGTGGTCGGGGACCCGCGCCCGTTCCTTCGCGGCGGGCGCGGGGGTGCCTTGTCCGGTGGCGGTGACGGCGTCAGTGCCGGTGTCGGTACCGCTGTCGGTGCCGTCGCTGGTGCCGCGCTCACGAGTCCCCGCCGGACCAGTACCTCGGCCAGTTGCCCGGCATCGGTACGTACCCGCTCACCGAGCGCCGGTGGGAACCGGGCCGCCACCGTGCGTACACCGGCGTCGAAGTCCCCACTCTCGCGCCACTCGGACCACAGGGCACGCGCCGTACCGTTCATCGCGTACCACTGTCCGGTACGGGCGTCGAGGAGCACCGTCCCGCCGTGCGGCGCGCTGCTCTCGTGCACGTGCTCGGGGATGTGGAAGGCAGCCATGGGCCGGTCTCCTCGGAATCGGGTGGTAGTCGTCGGGGTCAGTGCCATGTGGTGTTCCTGAGCCAGATCTCAGCGGCCAGCAGCCGGTTCAGCGCGGGGAACGGTGCGCGCAGCCCCATCAGGGCCCCGTCGAGCGCGGCCGTGACGGCGGCCGGTTCGATGACGCCCAGCTCCGCGAGCCGGGAGTCGAGCAGTATGCTCCGCAACTCGCGGGCGCAGGCGCGGGCACCCTGGTAGTCCTCGTCGCCGTAGTCGCCCTTCGTCCGTCGGGCCAGGACGGGCGCGGGCACCAGATCGGCGAGCGCCGCACCGAGCAGCGGTTTGAAGGCGGGCGGCGCGGCACGCAGATGGGCGGGAAGAGCCGCGCAGGCGCGGACGACGGCGGTGTCGAGAAAGGGCGCCTGCGGCCACACCCCGAACGGGCGGGCCGTTTCCGACAGTTGCCGCTGTACGGCTCCGGAGGTACGCAGGTTGTCCAGCGCGGTGAGGTCGCCCGCTCGCGATCCGGCGGTGTGCCCGGCGGTGTCCGCCGCCTGCCGTGCGAGCGTGGCGAGTTCCTTGCTCGCGGCGCGCGTCAGCCAGCCGGCTTCGGATCCGGGCTCGGGCCACCAGGCGATGGCGTCCAGCCAGTCGATGTCGTGCGCGGCGGCTCGCTCGCCGGCCGCGACGGCCCCAACAGCTCCGACGGCCCCGACAGCACTGCCAGCGCTGACGTTTCGCATCGCACGGTGCTCGATGGCGTCCGCCAGTCGCCGGAAAGCGGTCGCGAGGGGTGTACGGGCCAGGCCGACCGCCCGTGCGGCGACGGCGGACGGCGCCTCCCGCCGGGCGCGGGCCAACTCCCGGCTGTCCCTGGCCAGTCGGCGAAGCCTCTCGGGCCGGGCGAGCGCGGCGAGATAGCCGGGCGGTGCGACAAGCAGCGCGTCCCCGCCCTCGCCTCCCAGATGCACTCCTCCGCCAAGACGCGCGACCCGGGCCAGCCGCAGCCGGGTGCGCGCCAGCGCCACCGCGGCGGCATCGGGCTCACCGCTGTCACGGCCGCCAGGGCTGTGCTCGCCCGGATGGCCGGTGAGTAGTCCTTGGTAGGTCAGGGTCTCGCGGGAGCCGGTCACCACCTCCACGCGCAGCCGAGGATCGAGCCGCGCGAAACGCTCGGCGTGGACAAGGTCGTCGCACGTCGACGCGGCGCTGCCGCGGTACGTCGTCACGGACAGCGGGCCGGGCTGATGACGGAGAGTCAGAAAGGCGAGGGAGGTGGAGTCCAGGCCGCCGCTGAAGTCGGTGGTCACCCGCCGCCCGCCCACGACGCGCAGCCGGACCGCCGTCTCCAGCGCGTCACGCAGGGCGTCGGCACTCCGTGCGAACGATGCCTGGGGATCGGTCTCCAGCGGTTCATGCGTCCAGCGCTCGACGCCTCCCCGTGCGGTACGGCGCAGCGCCTGTCCGCCGCCCAACTTGTCGACGCCGGCGACGACGGACCGTTCGCCGGTCAGCGCGGGGGCCCCCGGACAGAAGATCCCGGCGGCGAGGACCGCCGTGTCGGGCCGTCGTCGCGTGCCTGCCGCGTCGGCCACCGACACGGGCCGGGTCCCGAACACGAAGCGCCGGCCGGTGTCCCGGAAGAACAGCGGGTACTGACCGGCCGCGTCCACGTAGGCGGTCAGTTCGTGCTCACGGATCACCAGGCAGAGGTAGCTGCCCGGCAACCGGGTCAGCTCGTCGGACCGGCCGGACGCGAGCGCCCGCAGCGCTGTGCGCCGTAATCGGTCGTCGTCGGCCAGACACTGGCCGAGCACGACGGCTGTCCCCTCGGGGCCGTCGATCCTGCGCAACTCGCCGTCCCGCCAACGCCCTTGGACTTCGACGGTGTCGCCGGAACCCGTGACGCCCGCATATCCCGCGCCGCCCGCCACCGAGGGAAAGACACCGCTCAGCTCAGGTGCCCGAGTCGTATCGGTGGACGTAGCCACGGCGCCGGCCCTACCAGTAATACTGGGAATTGGCGTCGGCCGTTCCGCTGGTGGAACTCCCCAGAGTCACGTCCCGTACTGAGCCGAGATCGACGACCACAGGCGGTTCGTAGAACAGGTCCTCGGCGTCGTCCGGTCGCACCGCCGGTTCGGCGGATCCACTGACGGGGTACCCGTGACCTCTTTGCGACGTCGTCATGTGATCCACCTCGGGTCTACGTCTGAAAAGTACGTCGGAAATGTACGTTGATAGGCATCCCGACCGGCCGGGGAAACGCTGCCGTACGGTACTCGAATTTGTTCAGCATAATGCGCTCGGGCATCATTCGGTGGACGGATGACACCACACGATGACATCTCTTCGGGGTAGTTGTCCAAATCCCGATATCGAACCCGTGACCGCGCTCCCGAGGTCGGCGGAGAATGCCTTTCGGGAAGTTGACGGAATCCGGTCGATGAATTGCGGGAGCCGGTGCGCGCACGGCGGGCCCGACCGTTCAATTCGATACTCCGGCGGCCGAGGACGGGCCGCCGGAGTTCGCCTCGCCGGACGGCGACGACGGCCCGCCCGGTCAGCCTGCGGTGGCCTGGGCCTCGCCGTCCCTGTCGTACGACCTGAGCCCCAGCACCAGCGCTCCGTGCGCCTCGGTCAGCTGCCCCAGGGAGCTCTTGCGCAGCACGGCGTCGGCGGTACCGCGCAGCGAGTACCGGACAAGGGATTCCTTGCAGGGGCCGAGCACGAGATCGCTCGCCGCCTCGAGCCGGCCGCCGAGCACGATGAGGTTCGGATTGAGCATGTTGCAGACCACCGCGAGTGCCTGGCCGAGCCGGCGGCCCGCGTCCTCCAGGACGCGGACGCACACCGCGTCGTTCGCGTGGGCCCGGTCGATGACCGACCGCAGGGAGTCCGGTACGTCGAGGGAACTGCCGGTCAGCGCCTCCCGTACCTGCCGCACGAGCGAATCCGCGCCGATGACCGTCTCCAGACAGCCACGGCCCCCGCATCGGCAGAAGGCGCCCCGCGGCTCCATGACGGAGTGGCCGATCTCGCCCGCCATCCCGCGGTGCCCCCGGACCATGCTGTTACCGATGATCAGCCCGGCGCCGACACCGGTGGAGACATTCACGTAGACCACGGTCTCCAGGCTCTCGTCCGTGGCGAACGTCTGCTCGGCCAGTGCGCCGAGGTTGGCGTCGTTGTCCAGCACCACCGTGGTGAGGCCCAGCGTCTCCCGAAGTTGCTCCGCCAGGTCGTCCTTCGGATCCCACGGCGGCAGTACGGGACTGGTGAACCGGCCCGTCCGGGGATCGATCATGCGCGGCACGGCCACCCCGAGGGAGATGACGTCGGGCTCCTGCCCGCCGCCGGCCTGATGGACGGCCGCGGCCACCTTCTTCCGGATCTCCGGCAGAAGCCGGGCCAGCCCGCTGTTGGCGCCGATGTCCGAGTATTCGCCGGGATGACGGTCGGCGACCCCCTGGTCGAGACGGCGGGCGACGACCCGGGTGTGGTTGAAACCGATGTGCACCCCCACCGCGACGGACGATGTCCCGGACAGCCGTACGAGCGCGCCCCGACCCCCGGTGTCGTACTTCTCGACCAGGATCGTGCCTTCCGCGGCCATCTCCCGCACGATGGTCGAGACCGTGCCACCGGAGAGGGAGGTCCGGCGGCTCAGACCCGCCTGTGTGTCCGCCTTGATCATTACGGCGAGCAGAACGCGCTTTCGGTTGATCTGTTTGACTCCGCTGGCCGGACCAAGATGGTCGCGTAACTGAACCATTTCCTCCCCATTCCCGGCGCGGACGATTTCATCGTGTCGTCCGGGGCTGGCAGATTAACATGGTGATCTTCAAATTGAAGGTGGCTTGTCTTCAAAAGAAAGCAAGGGGGTGAATGGGCGGTCGTGGCCTGTCTGCGTCTGAAGTGACAGATGGTTTCCGAGGGGCTTCTGGTGGCTCCGAGAATGACGCGGAATGACCGACGGCCGAGCTACGAATGGCCGGAACGACCGGCGAGCGCCCGCGGAACGGCCACCCTGGCCAGCACCTGGTCCAGGACGCCGGTGAGGAACCGCGCCGGGTCCGGGACCGGCGCCGTGACCCGCGCCGCGACGATGGCGTCCGGTCGTACGAGCAGGGCCCCGTCGTCGGACAGCCACGGTGCGCGGATCCGGTGCGCCGGCAGGCCGACGTCCGCCGCCGCGGCGAGCCACCGCTCGCCCGCCGTACCGACCAGCAGGGTCCACCGGGACGCGACCAGGTCGAGCGTGGAGACCCCGTCGACCCACGCGTGGGGCACCCGTGAACCCGGCGACCCGTCCAGCGCCACCGACAGATCCACCGTGGACGGGAGTTCCGGCCGCGAGCCGACGACGGCGGCCGAGTCGTACCGCTGGCCGAGGTGCACGACCGGCGCCGCCCACACCCCCGCCGTCGCCCTGGCGGCGTCGGCCTCCGGGCCACGCCCCCAGTGCAGCGCCGGGTCGGCGAGCCTGCGCAGCGCCTGGTCCAGCGTCGCCGCGGCGACCGGCTCGCGCTCCCGCGCGTAGGTGTCGAGCAGGCCGGCGCCCGCCTCCCCGTGGTGGACGGCGGCCAGCTTCCACGCGAGGTTGTGGGTGTCCGCGACGCCGGTGTTGAGGCCGAACGCGCCCAGGGGCGACACGGTGTGCGCGGCGTCGCCGACGAGGAACACACGGCCGACGGCGAAGCGGTCGGCCAGGGAGCTGCGGGGCCGCCACGGGAGCACGCTGCGCACCTCGACGTCGAGGCCGGGATCGCCGACCGCCGCGCGGACGACCGCGACGCAGCGCTCGTGCGTGAAGTCCTCGGGACGCTCGCCCCCGTCCACGTCGCAGGCGACGTGGAAGACCCAGTCCGTCCCGCCGTCCACGGTCGCCAGCAGGCCGGGTGCCTCCGGCGTGGTGATCGTGCAGGTGGCGAAGGACATCCCCCGCAGATGGGGCCGGAGGTCGGCGTGGAACAGGATGTTGATCATCGACTTGCCCAGGTCGCCCGCCCCGGAGGTGCCCACGCCGAGCGCGGTCCGTACGGCGCTGTGCGTGCCGTCCGCGGCCACCACGCGCGCGCAGCGCAGCGTGTAGCGGCCGTCGGGACCCTCCAGTTCGACATCGACCCCGTCGGTGTCCTGCGCGAGGCCGACCAGCCGGGTCGACCAGCGCAGATCCGCTCCGCGGCGCGCCAGGTCGGCCGCCACCACGGCGTCGAGGCGGTCCTGCGCGCAGACACCGCGCAACCTGAACGGCGTCGTGTCCAGTTCGGCGGCGGGCGGGGCCGGCATGGGAACGCTCACGACGTCGCCCGCGCCCATCTCGACGACGGTCCGCGCCACGGCCTTGCCCGTGGCGCCCCGGAGGTCGACCGCGACGGCGTCGACGGCGGTGTCGAGCCCCAGCTCGCGAAGGACCTCGACGCTGCGCGGCCCGATGCCGGTGGCGCGCGGGTGGACCGACGGCCCGGACCGGCGTTCGACGAGCACCGCGGGGACCCCGTGGTGGGCGAGCAGCACCGCGGTGAGCAGCCCGACGCTGCCGCCTCCGACCACGAGCACCGGCACTTCTGGATACGTTGTCTCTGTCATGGCTACAACGTATCCAGAAGGTAGGATGCCGGTCAACGAGGAAATCGACGACGAAGGGAACCACCCGATGACCGAACCCGCTCCCTCGTCGGTGTGGACCAGGCCGCGCCCCGAACCGCGCCGCCGCGCGCCGGGGGTGGACCGGTACGTCGCCGCCGCGCTGGCCGTCGCCGACGCGGAGGGCCTCGCCGCGGTGTCGATGCGCCGCGTCGCGGGCGACCTCGGTTCCGGGACTGCCACCCTCTACCGCTACATCACCAACCGCGACGAACTGGTGGACCTGATGGTCGACGCCGCGCAGGGCGAGGACCCGCTCCCCGGGCCCGCGCGGGACTGGCGCGCCGACCTGGCAGCGGTCGCGCACGCCGAGCGCGCGACCCTGCTGCGGCACCCGTGGCTGGCGGGCGAACTGGCGGGCAGGCCCTCGCTCGGCCCCAACTCGTTGCGGCGGTCCGAATCCGCGCTGCGCGCGGCCGTCGCGCTCACGCCCGACATCACCCTGGCCTCGCAGGCCCTCGGCGCCGTACACGCGTACGTGCTGGGCTCGGTGGCCACCCAGCAGGCCGTCCGGCACGCCGAGCAGCGCACCGGCCTGACCGAGGAACAGTGGCAGCGCAGCGTCGGCCCCTACATCAGCGAGGTCCTCGCGGCGGGCGAGCACCCGATGCTCGCCCCCCGCGTCCAACAAGGAGAGGAACCCGACCCCGACGACGAGTTCGCGA
>NZ_JBHUZM010000079.1:0-36176 GCF_042667665.1 Streptomyces sp. NPDC057307
GAGACGGCCGTCGCCCCCTCCCTGTGGCCGGCCGGAGCCGACAGACCGTCAGCGGCGCAGCCGGGGGAACCTCTTCGGCGGTGCCTGCCGGGCCTCCTCGGCCTTCACATCGGCGGCGTACCGGTCCACGTACTCCTGCCCGGACAGCCCGAGGATCGCGTACATGATCTCGTCGGTGACCGCGCGGACCGCCGCCTTCTCGTTCTCCAGGCCCTCGTAGCGCGAGAAGTCCAGCGGCTCACCGAAGCGGATCGTGACCCGCCTGATGCTCGGGATCTTCTGACCGGGCGGCTGGATCTCGAACGTACCCACCATCGCGCACGGCACCACCGGGACCTGCCCCCTGATGGCCATCACCGCCACCCCGACCTTGCCCTTGTAGAGCCGCCCGTCGTGCGAGCGCGTGCCCTCCGGGTAGATCCCCAGCAACTCGCCCTTGCCGAGCACCCCGAGCCCTTCCCGGATCGCGGCCTTCCCGGCCTCCTTGCCGGACCGGTCGACCGGGATCTGGCCGACGCCGCGGAAGAAGGAGGCGGTGAGGCGTCCCTTGACGCCGGGACCGGTGAAGTACTCGGCCTTCGCGAGAAACGTGATCCGCCGCCGGATGATCGCGGGCATCAGGAAGTGGTCGGAGAACGAGAGATGGTTGCCCGCGACGATCGCGGCGCCGTCCGCCGGAATGTGTTCGAGCCCCTCGATCCGGGGCCGGAAGAGCAACCGCAGCACGGGCCCCAACAGCACGTACTTCAGTACGTAGTAGAACACGGCGTTTCTCCCACTCTGCCGGACCGGCTGCGTCGCTGTCCGCCTGATCACAACACACAGGCGAGAGTTCAGTCGATCCGTGGGCGGGGTCGCGTCTTGGTCCGGTGCCGTTCGCGGCGCCTCCGCCGGCAGGGGCGGCGGCACCTGCCGCGTCGGTGGCGCGCCTGGGTCAGGCGCTCCGGGTGGGCTCCACGATCAGCTGGGAGATCGCGGAGATGACCTCGCCGGCGCGGGCCGTCAGATAGAAGTGGTCGCCCGGGAAGACGCGCAGGGTGAACTCGGCCGTGGTGTGGTCGCGCCAGCTGCCGACCTCGTCCAGCGTGGCCAACGGGTCGGCGTCGCCCACGAAGGTGTAGATCGGGCACGCGACGCGCGGAATGCCGGCCGGCCGGTAGGTCTCGATGGCCCGGTAGTCGGCACGCAGCGCCGGCATGATCAGCCGCTGGGTGTCGGGGTCGTCGAAGAGGATCGCGTCGGTACCGCTCAGCGACTGCACGTTGGCGATGATCGCCGCGTCGCCCTGCAGATGGAGGGTCTCGGGACGGAACCGGGACGGTGCGCGCCGGCCGGAGAGGATGATCCCGACCGGGGACTGGTTCAACTCCCGTTCCATCAGCCGGGCCACCTCGAAGGCGACGGCGGCCCCCATGCTGTGCCCGAAGAGCCAGGTCCGGTCCAGGTCCTCCGTCGGAAGCTCACGGAAGACCGCGGCGGCGAGGGCCTCGACGTTGCCGATGGCCGGTTCCGTGTAACGGTCCTGGCGCCCCGGGTACTGGATGGCGAGGACTTCGATCTTCCCGGCCAGCGCCCGCGAGACGGGGAAGTAGTAGCTCGCCGCACCGCCCGCGTGGGGGAAGCAGATCATCCTCGGGGATGTCCGGTCCGCCGGATGGAATTCTCGAATCCAATTGGACGCGTTGTCGCTCGATATGGCGGTCATCAATCAAGTTCCTTGGATCGATCCGGCTGAAGCCGCTGCGGCAGGCTGTGTTCAGCGTTCAGGTGTGTACGGGCGCGTGGCGACCCCTCATGACCCCTATCGGGCCCTACCCGCTTCGCGGAGCGCGCCCGGTCCGGAAATGGCGGCCCGTTGTTGTGAGGACGGACTACCACGGCTTTCGAATAGGGGGACGAAGCGGGGAATTAGGGGGTCGATCCGCTGGAAGCGCGGGGCGGAGGGACCTTTCAATGAAGGAGAGAAAGCACGGAGAAAGCACGGGCGGAGTCTTTCGAAGAGTACCGAAGAGTACCGGAGGGAAATCATGCACCCCGACAACGTGGCCGGCCCGCGAACACGGGAACCCGTCGCCGTCACACCTGCCGAGCACCTCGTGCGCGTCGTCAGGGGCGCTCCGGGAGAGATGGAACTCGCCGCGCTGCTCGCGGTGTTGAGCGCCCTGACCGGTACCCGGGAGCAGGCCGTCGCGTCCTCCGCGGCCCGGCAGCGGCGCAACTCCGCCTGGGGCGCGGTCCGTTACACCTCACCCGGTGCCTGGTACACACCGCCGGGCGCCTGGACGGGCGGCCAGGACAGAGAGTGGCGGCACTGACCCGCGCCGTCCCGCCGAACCACCGGTGCCCGGGTGCGTCGCCGCGCGGCGGCGCACCGACCCCGTACACCCCAGAGACCCGACTACCGCGCGTGACAGGGCGAACCCCTGCCGCGATCGGGCGCGGTCGGTGTGGGCTGCACGCGGTCCGGACGCCGGGGTCGGAAACCGATGGTCGCGCCGGGCGAAGGGGTCGGGCCACGTTAGGGGCGATCAGGGGTTGGGGGGTGTTTTCACCCTGCGTAACGTTCCCGGCAAGCGCGCGTCGTAAGTGTCGACGCCCTTTCGACCCGGGGTGGCTTTGGTGAGCAACCAGGAGAAGCTTCTTGACTACCTCAAGCGCGCGACCACGGATCTGCGCACCGCGCGCAGACGCGTCGCCGAGCTTGAGCAGCGTGACCAGGAGCCGATCGCCATTGTTTCGATGGCGTGCCGCTACCCGGGCGGCGTGAACTCGCCCGAGGACTTGTGGCGGCTCGTCGACGACGGCGTCGACGCGATCTCCGAGTTCCCGGCCGACCGCGGCTGGGGAGTGGAGAACATCTACGACCCCGAGGTCGGCAAGCCCGGAAAGACAACGTCCCGCGAAGGCGGATTCCTGCACGACGCGGCGGAGTTCGACGCGGAGTTCTTCGGTATCAGTCCGCGCGAGGCCCTGGAGACCGACCCGCAGCAGCGGCTGCTGCTGGAGGCGTCCTGGGAGGTGCTGGAGCGCGCCGGGATCGACCCCGCCTCGCTGAAGGGCAGCCCGACCGGTGTGTTCGCCGGAGTGATGTACCACGACTACGCCGGCGGCAGCAGCGGCGGCAGCATCGTCTCCGGGCGAGTGGCCTACACGTTGGGCCTGGTGGGCCCCGCGGTCACCATGGACACCGCGTGCTCGTCCTCGCTGGTCGCACTGCACACGGCGATCCAGTCGCTGCGTTCCGGTGAGTGCTCGCTCGCTCTCGCGGGCGGTGTGACGGTGATGTCCACCCCCGAGATGTTCCTCTACTTCAGCGAGCAGCGCGGCCTGTCGATCGACGGCCGCTGCAAGTCGTTCAGCGACGCCGCCAACGGCATGAGCTGCTCCGAAGGTGTCGGAGTGCTCCTTCTGGAGCGGCTGTCGGACGCGCGTCGGCTGGGGCATCCGGTGCTGGCGGTGGTGCGCGCGAGCGCGCTGAACCAGGACGGGGCCAGCAACGGACTGACGGCCCCCAACGGCCCGGCGCAGCGCCGGGTGATCAAGCAGGCGCTGGCGAAGGCCGGTCTGTCGACGGCGGATGTGGACGCGGTCGAGGCGCACGGTACGGGCACCACCTTGGGCGACCCGATCGAGGCGCAGGCGCTGCTGGAGACGTACGGTCAGGGCCGTCCGGAGGGGCGGCCGTTGTGGCTGGGTTCGATCAAGTCGAACATCGGTCATACGCAGGCGGCGGCGGGTGTGGCCGGGATCATCAAGATGGTCGAGGCCATGCGTCATGGCCGGCTGCCGAAGACGTTGCATGTGGATGAGCCGACAAAGCAGGTGGACTGGGACGCGGGTGATGTCCGGCTCCTGACGGAGGCGAGGGACTGGCCCAGCGAGGGCCGCCCCCGACGCGCGGGAGTGTCGTCGTTCGGGCTCAGCGGAACCAACGCCCACGTCATCGTCGAAGAAGCCGCCCCCGTTCCCGTCGAGGAAGAGGCGGTGGAGCGGCGGGAGTTGTCGGTGGCGCCGGTGGTGGTGTCGGGGAAGACCCCGGCGGCGCTGGAGGCGCAGATCGGCCGGTTCGGTCCGGTGGTCGCGGACGGGAACGCGCTCGATGTCGCCTACTCGGCCGCGACAGGGCGCGCTGTCCTGGAGCACCGCGCGGTGCTGGTGGGCCCCGAGACCGTGACCGGCTCGGTCACCGAGGGCAAGGTGGCGTTCCTGTTCACCGGGCAGGGGAGTCAACGTCTTGGTATGGGGCGGGAGTTGTACGGGGCGTTCCCCGTTTTCGCGTCGGCGTTCGATGCGGTGTGTGGGGTGCTCGACCCCGCTGTGCGTGAGGTGATGTGGGGTGACGAGGAGGCGCTGAGCCGTACGGAGTTCACCCAGCCGGCGATCTTCGCTCTTGAGGTGGCGTTGTTCCGGTTGGTGGAGTCGTGGGGGGTCAAGCCCGATTTCCTGGTGGGGCATTCGATCGGTGAGTTGGCTGCGGCGCATGTGGCGGGGGTGTTCGGTCTGGAGGATGCGGGCCGGTTGATCTCGGCGCGTGGGCGGTTGATGCAGGCGTTGCCGGCGGGTGGGGCGATGGTCGCGATCCAGGCCACGGAAGAAGAAGTGCTCCCGCTGCTGACCGGTGGGGTGAGTGTCGCGGCGGTCAACAGCCCGTCCTCGGTGGTGATTTCGGGTGAGGAGGAGGCGGTGACGGCGGTCGCGGAGCGGTTCACCGACCGTAAGCGCAATCGTCTGACGGTCTCTCACGCTTTCCACTCACCTCTGATGGATCCGATGCTGGACGACTTCCGCAAGATCGCGGAGAGCGTCACATACAGCGAACCGACGATCCGGCTGACCAAGGATGTCGGTTCGGCCGACTACTGGGTGGCGCACGTACGCGACGCGGTGCGGTTCGCCGACGATGTCCGTCATCTTCAGGACGAGGGTGTGACGCGGTTCCTGGAGATCGGTCCGGATGGTGTGCTGACGGCGATGGCGGGTCAGAGTGCCGAGGGCACTTTGGCTCCGACGCTGCGGCGTGACCGCCCTGAGGTGGAGAGTGTGTTCGCCGGGGTGGGCCGGCTGTTCGCGGCCGGTGTTCCGGTGGACTGGGACGCCGTGTTCGACGGGCGTGGTGCACGCCGGGTCGATCTGCCGACCTACGCCTTCCAGCGCAAGCGTTACTGGCTGATCGAGCAGTCCAAGACAACAGCCGGCGCGGACGCCGTCGACCACCCCCTGCTGACGTCGGGCATCGTCCTCCCGGACACCGGCGGTGTCGTCTTCACCGGACGGCTCTCCCTCGACACCCACCCCTGGCTCGCCGACCACGACGCCTTCGGCGCCGCGGTGGTGCCCGGGGAGGTGTTCCTCGAACTGGCCCTGACAGCCGCGGAGCAGACGGGTCGCGGCCGTGTCGAGCAGCTCGACCTCCACACTCCGCTGGTCATGGCCGGCACCGAGGACGACACGACACTGCGCGCGATGGTCGACGAGGCCGGGTCCTTCAGCGTGTACGCGCGCCGTGACGACCGGTCGGCGGCCTGGGTCAAGCACGCCTCCGGCGTCCTGACCGACGAGGGCGCCGCTTCCTCGTGGAGCCGTGACGACACGACGTACGCCACGGTGCTCGAAGCCGCCGCACACGCCGCAGGACTTCACCCCGACGGTGAGCCGACGCTCGCCCATGTGTGGCGCGGAGCGTCGGTGACCGTCGACCAGGACGGGCAACCCGTCCTGTCGGTGGAGTCGTTCGAGACCCGCCCGATCACCACCGACGAGGTACGGGCCCACACCGGCGGCCGTGAATCCCTCTTCCACGTCGACTGGGTCACCGCCCCGGCGCCCACCACCTCCGAGACCGTCGCTCACACGATCTACGAGTGCCCGCCGCTGGACGAGTCCGCACCCGAAGGCTTCCGGACGATCACCCATCAGGTGCTCCCCGTCATCCAGGGGTGGCTCGACGACGAGCAGGCCGCCGCCGCCAAGCTCGTGGTCGTCACGCGCGGCGCGACCGACGGCAGCGACCTCGGGCACGCGGCGGTGTGGGGTCTGGTGCGTTCGGCGGAGTCGGAGCACCCGGGCAGGTTCGTCCTGGTGGACCTGGACGCCGACGGCGAACTGCCCGAGGAGGTACTGCGCCTCGGCGAGCCCGAGATCGCCGTACGGGACGGCGAGATCCGGGTGGCGAGGCTGGCCCGCGTTCCCGCGGTCGAAGGGCGCGTCCAGTCGTGGGGCACGCACGGCACGATCCTGATCACCGGTGGTCTGAACGGGCTCGGCGCCCTCGCCGCCCGGCACCTGGCCGCGGAGCACGGCGCGAAGAGTCTGCTGCTGACCAGCCGCCGGGGCATGGACACGCCGGGCGCGGCCGAACTGGTGGCGGAGCTGACCGGTTCGGGCGCCGAGGTGGAGGTCGTCGTCTGCGACGTGACCGACCGGGACGCCCTGGCCGCCCTGTTGGCCGATCGGCCCCTGACGGGCGTCGTGCACTCGGCCGGTGTGCTGGACGACGGACTCATGGGGGCGTTGACGCCCGAGCGGCTGGACACGGTCATGCGGCCGAAGGTCGACGCCGCCTGGCATCTGCACGAACTGACCCTGGACCACGCTCTCTCGTCGTTCGTGATCTTCTCGTCCGTCGCCGGCACGCTCGGCGGCGCGGGACAGGGCAACTACGCCGCCGCGAACGCCTGGTTGGACGCACTCGCCCGGCATCGCGCCACCAAGGGCCTGCCCGCGCTGACCCTCGGCTGGGGACCCTGGACCGAGGTCGGGGGCATGGCCGACCGCCTGGACGACGCCGAACTGGCGCGGCTCAGGCGCTCGGGAATGCCGCCGCTGTCCCCGGACGAGGGGCTGGCGCTGATGGACGCCGCGACCCTGCGCGGCCGGCCGCCGATGACACTGCCGGTCCGGTTCGACCTGGCGGTGATGCGGTCCCTCGCCGAGACGGGGACGCTGCCCGCGATCTTCGGCGGCCTGGTACGCGGCCAGACCCGTCGCGCGCCGGCCGGCGGGGTGTCGTGGGAGCGGCTGTCCGGGCTGACCGTGCCCGAACGCGAGAAGTTCCTGCTGGAGCTGGTACGGGGCCACGTCGCCCAGGTGCTCGGCCACGGCGGCGCCGACGAGGTGCCCCCGGACCGCGCGTTCAACGAACTCGGCCTCACCTCGCTGGGCGCGGTGGAACTGCGCAACGCGCTCAACACCGAGACGGGGCTGTCACTGCCCCCGACCCTGGCCTTCGACTACCCGACCCCCCTCGCCATCGCCGAACTCGTCCACGACGGGCTGCGACCGGCGGAGGCCGACGGGGCGGCCGCGCTGCTGGCCGAGCTGACTCGGCTGGAAGCCGCGCTGACCGAGCTGGCGACGGGCGACCGCGAAGCCCACGCCAAGGTCACGGCCCGGCTCGAAACCATGTCGCGACGGGCGCGAGACGCCGGGAGCGGCGCGCCGGACGAGCCCGTCGGCGGCCTGGTGGCCGAATCCGATGACGAGTTGTTCGCGGTGCTGAACAAGGAACTGGGACTGTCCTGACGGCTCCCGCCTCTGCTTTGTGAACCTTCACGGATTGGTTGATGACGATGTCGAAGGACTCCAACGACGACCGGCTTCGCGAGTATCTGCGGCTTGCCACCGGTGAGTTGCAGCAGACTCGGCGCCGTCTGCGTGAGGTGGAGGATCGGGAGCGTGAGCCGATCGCGATCGTGGGAATGGCCTGCCGTTTCCCCGGTGGCGCGTCCTCACCGGAAGGACTCTGGGACCTCGTTGCCGACGGCCTGGAAACGGTGGGGGAGTTCCCCACCGACCGGGGCTGGAACCTGGACTCGCTGTACGACCCGGACGGGACGGGCGAGAACACCAGCTACGTCAACAAGGGCAGCTTCCTGGACGGTGCGGGCGACTTCGACCCCGAGTTCTTCGGCATCAGCCCCCTTGAGGCGATGGCGATGGACCCCCAGCAGCGGCTGCTGCTGGAGACCTCCTGGGAGGCGGTGGAGCGGGCCGGGATCGACCCGCCGTCGCTGAAGGGCACCGCCACCGGAGTCTTCGCCGGGCTGGTGTACCACGACTATCCGAGCAGCAGTGTGACCGGTGCGCTGGTCTCCGGCCGGGTGGCCTACACCCTCGGTCTTGAGGGCCCGGCGGTGACGATCGACACCGCCTGCTCGTCCTCGCTGGTCGCGCTCGACATGGCCGTCAAGGCCCTGCGCAGCGGGGAATGCTCCCTCGCCCTGGCCGGCGGTGTGACGATCATGTCGTCGCCGGTCACCTTCGTGGAGTTCAGCCGGCAGCGCGGTCTGTCGACGGACGGCCGCTGCAAGGCGTTCGCCTCGGCGGCCGACGGCACCGGGTGGGGCGAGGGCGTCGGCATGCTGGTGGTGGAGCGGCTCTCGGACGCCCGCCGCAACGGCCACCCGATCCTCGCCGTCGTACGCGGCAGCGCCGTCAACCAGGACGGCGCCAGCAACGGCATCACCGCTCCGAACGGCCCCTCCCAGCGCCGGGTCATTCAACTGGCCCTGGCCAACGCGGGCCTGACGGGCTCCGACGTGGACGTGGTGGAGGCGCACGGCACCGGAACCACCCTCGGCGACCCGATCGAGGCACAGGCCCTGCTGGCCACCTACGGGCAGGACCGCCCCGACGACCGGCCGCTGTGGCTCGGCTCGGTCAAGTCCAACATCGGTCACACACAGGCCGCCGCGGGTGTCGCGGGCATCATCAAGATGGTCCAGGCGATACGTCACGGCTCGCTGCCCAAGACGCTGCACGTGGACGAACCGTCGCCGCAGGTCGACTGGACGGCGGGCAGCGTCCGGCTGCTCACCGAGGCCCGTGCCTGGCCGGAGGGCGGCCCGCGCCGCGCCGCCGTGTCCTCGTTCGGGGCCAGTGGGACCAACGCCCATATCGTCCTGGAGGAGGCTCCGCGGGCGGAGGACGTACCGGCCGAGGAGACACCGGAGCCGCCGGAGCCCCGGGAACTCCCGGTGGTGCCCTGGCTGATCTCCGGCAAGACCGAGGCCGCCGTACGCGACTACGCGGAGCGGCTGCTGGCCGCGGTGGGCGACGCGCGTCCGGTGGACGTGGGATGGTCGCTGGCCACACAGCGGGCGGCGTACGACTACCGGGCCGCCGTGCTGGCCCCCGACGAGGAGGGCTTCACCCAGGGGCTCGCCGCCCTGGTCCAGGGAGAAGCACCGGTGACGTCGGCCCGGCCCGGCGCGGGCGCGGTCATGGTGTTCCCGGGGCAGGGCTCCCAGTGGGTCGGCATGGCGACCGAGCTGATGGCGTCGTCCCCCGCGTTCACCGAGCACATGTCCGCGTGCGAGGAGGCACTGGCGCCGTTCGTGGACTGGTCGTTGGGCGACGCGCTCGGCGACGAGGCCCTCCTGGAACGCGTGGACGTCGTGCAGCCGGTCCTCTGGGCGGTCATGGTGTCGCTGGCCGGTCTGTGGCGGCACTACGGAGTCGAGCCCGTCGGCGTGGTCGGCCACTCCCAGGGCGAGATCGCCGCGGCGACCGTGGCCGGGGCGCTGTCGTTGCAGGACGGCGCCCGCGTGGTCGCCCTGCGCAGCAAGGCGCTGCTCGCCCTCTCCGGCCAGGGCGGGATGGTGTCGGTCGCCCTCCCCCGTGAGGAGACCGAGCGGCTGATCGAGCGCTGGGGCACCCGGACGGGCATCGCGGTGGTCAACGGCAACGCCGCCACCGTGGTCTCGGGCGAGGTCGACGCGCTGGACGAACTGATGGCCTCCTGCGAGGCCGACGGTGTGCGGGCGCGCCGGATCCAGGTCGACTACGCCTCGCACTCCGCCCAGGTGGAGCGCATCGAGCGGGAACTGCTCGACGTACTGGCACCCATCGAGCCCCGCGCCGCGCAGATCCCCTTCCACTCCACCGTGACCGGCGGTCTGCTGGACACCACCGGTCTCGACGCCGGCTACTGGTACCGGAATCTGCGGCAGACCGTGGAGTTCGACCGGACCATCCGCCTGCTGACCGAGCAGGGCGTGGGCGTGTTCATCGAGGCCAGCCCGCATCCGGTGCTGGCCCCGAGCATGGAACAGACCACGATCGGCACCCTGCGCCGCAACGACGGCGGCCTCGACCGTTTCCTGAGCGTGCTCGCCCAGGCCCACACCCGCGGTGTGGGCGTCGACTGGGAGAAGGTGTACGCCGGAACGGGCGCCGGGCGGGCGGCACTTCCCACGTACGCCTTCCAGCACCACCGCTACTGGCTGAACGACGAGACGGCGAACGCCGACGCGGCCTCCATGGGGCTGGGCTCCCTGGGCCACCCGCTGCTCGGGGCGATGGTCATGCTCGCGGGCTCGGAGGAGGTGGTGCTCACCGGACGGCTGTCGGCCGGGACACTGCCCTGGCTCACCGACCATGTCATCGGCGGCTCGATCCTCTTCCCCGGCACCGGATTCGTGGAACTGGTCATCCGGGCCGGCGACGAGGTCGGCTGCGGCCGTATCGAGGAACTGACGATCGAGGCACCGCTGGTCCTCGCCGAGCGCGGCGGCGTCGCCGTGCAGGTCGTCGTCGGAGCGGCGGACGAGGCGGGCCGCCGCGAGGTCCAGGTGTACTCCCGCGACCAGGACGCGACCGACCTGCCGTGGAACCGGCACGCCACCGGTCTGCTCGCCACGGCCACCTCGGCCGGCGGCGGCGAACTGACCGAGTGGCCCCCGCCCGGCGCCGAGCCGCTGGACCTCGATGTCGACACCCTCTACGAGGAGTTGGTCGCCACGGGTCTGGCGTACGGGCCGACCTTCCGGGGACTGAGGGCGGCCTGGCGGGACGGCGACGAGGTGTACGCCGAGATCGCCCTGCCGGACAACACGGCGGCCGACGCCTTCGGTCTGCACCCGGCCCTCTTCGACGCGGGCCTGCACGCCATCGGACTCTCCCCGGCCGGAACCGACGACGCGGCGATGCTGCCGTTCGCCTGGTCCGGAGTGGAACTGCACGCCTCCGGCGCGAGCGCGCTGCGCGTGCGTGTCACCCCCGTGCAGGACGGCGTCGCGGCCCTGACGATCACCGACGCGACCGGCCGGCCCGTCGCGACGGTCGACTCCCTGGTCCTGCGGCCCCTCACGGACGTGGCGACCAAGCCCCGTACGGAATCGCTGTACCACGTCGCCCTCACCCCGATCCCCGCCGGCACCGCCGCCGAGGTGCGGCCGCCCACCGACGCCGAGGTGTTCCGCCTGCCCGGCGGACTGGACGTACGCGCGGCGGTGAACCTGGCGCTGGAGGCGCTGCAGTCCGCCGGCCCGCGCCTGACGGTGATCACGCGCGGCGCGGTCTCGCTCAACGGCGAGGACGTCCACGACCTGGCAGCGGCGGCCGTCTGGGGTCTGGTGCGTACCGCCCAGACCGAGGACCCCGACCGCTTCGTCCTGATCGACCTGGCCGCCGACCCCGAGGCGACACCGGGCGGTGACGACGCCGCCCTCGCGCTGGCGCTGTCGACCGGTGAGCCCCGTGTCGTCGTACGTGACGGAGTCGCCCACGCGCCCCGGCTGGCCCGGGTGTCGGCGGCGCCGGAGACGGCGGACGACACGCCGCCGCCGTTCGGCGACGAGGTACTGATCACCGGTGGCGTGGGAGTGCTGGGCGCTCTGCTGGCCCGGCATCTCGTCACCGAGTACGGAGTGACACGGCTGCTGCTGACCGGCCGCCGGGGCCTGGACACGCCCGGTGCGCCGGAGTTGGTGGCGGAGCTGGGCGGGCTGGGCGCCGTGGTCGAGGTCGCCGCCTGCGACGTCGGCGACCGTGCGGCGCTGGCCGCGCTGCTGGCCGGGCGCTCGCTGACCGGTGTGGTGCACGCGGCGGGCGTCCTGGACGACGGTGTCATCGGATCGCTGACGCCCGAGCGGGTGGACCGGGTGATGCGCCCCAAGGTGGACGCGGCCCTGTATCTGCACGAACTGACCCGTGACATGGACCTGAGCGCGTTCGTGCTGTTCTCCTCGGCGGCCGGTGTGGTCGGCTCGCCGGGGCAGGGCAACTACGCGGCGGCCAACGCGTACCTCGACGCCCTGGCCGAGCGCCGCCGTGCGGACGGCCTGCCCGCCCAGTCCCTGGCCTGGGGCGTGTGGCAGACCAGCACCGGCATGGCGAGTGAACTGACGGACACCGACCGGTCCCGCATGGAACGCGGCGGCATCCTCTCGCTGTCGCACAGCGAGGGGCTGGCGCTCTTCGACGCGGCCACGGCCGCCGACGGACCCGCCGTACTCGTCCCCGTGAAGCTCGACCTCCCGGCCGTCCGCGCCGGCGGCTCGGTGCCGGAGCTGCTGCGCGGCCTGGTCCCGGTCGTCACCCGTGGCACCGCCCGTACCCGCGCCGACGCGGACGGGCTCCGTGACCGGCTCGTGGGCATGTCCGACGACCAGCGGTTCGACATGCTGCTCAACCTGGTCCGGGCGCAGGCCGCCACCACGCTCGGCTACGCCGGACCGGGGGCCGTCGACCCGGAGCGCGCGTTCCGCGATCTGGGGGTCGACTCGCTGGCGGCGATGGAGCTGCGCAACGGGCTCGGCGAGGCCACCGGCCTGCGGCTGCCGGCCACGCTGGTGTTCGACTACCCGAACCCCACCGTTCTCGCGCGCCATCTGCTGGACGAGGTCTCGGGAACGGTCCACGAGAGCCGGGTCACCTCCGTCGCGACCCCGGTCGGCGACGACCCGATCGCGATCGTCGCGATGGCGTGCCGCTATCCGGGCGGTGTGTCCTCGCCGGAGGACCTGTGGCGGCTGGTCGCCGACGGGACGGACGCCATCTCCGACTTCCCCACCGACCGGGGCTGGGACCTGGAGCGGATCTACGACCCCACGGCCACCCGCCCGCGCACCAGCTACGTCGACAAGGGCGGATTCCTTTACGACGCGGCCCAGTTCGACCCCGGTTTCTTCGGGATCGCGCCGAACGAGGCGCTGGTGATGGACCCTCAGCAGCGGCTGTTGCTGGAGGCGTCCTGGGAGGTGCTGGAGCGGGCGGGGATCGACCCGACGACGCTCAAGGGCAGCCCGACCGGAGTGTTCGCCGGAATGATGTACCACGACTACACCCACAACAGCAGCACGGGCGCCATCGCCTCCGGCCGTGTCTCCTACACCCTGGGGCTCGAAGGCCCCGCGGTGACCGTCGACACCGCCTGCTCGTCGTCCCTGGTCGCCCTGCATCTGGCGGCGCAGGCCCTGCGGTCGGGCGAGTGCTCGCTCGCCCTCGCGGGCGGCGTCACGGTGATGGCCGCGGCGGACAACTTCATCGAGTTCAGCGAGCAGCGCGGCCTGGCGACCGACGGCCGCTGCAAGTCCTTCGCGGCCGCCGCCGACGGCGCCAGTTGGAGTGAGGGCGTCGGCATGCTCCTGGTGGAGCGGCTGTCCGACGCCCGTCGCAACGGACACCCGGTACTCGCCCTCGTACGGGGCACGGCGACCAACCAGGACGGGGCGAGCAACGGCCTGACCGCACCCAACGGGCCGTCCCAGCAGCGGGTGATCAACCAGGCCCTGGCCAACGCGGGCCTGGCGGGCGCCGATGTGGACGCCGTCGAGGCGCACGGCACCGGCACCACCCTGGGTGACCCGATCGAGGCGCAGGCACTGCTCGCCACCTACGGCCAGGGCCGCCCCGAGGACCGGCCGCTGTGGCTGGGTTCCATCAAGTCGAACATCGGCCACACACAGGCCGCGGCGGGTGTCGCGGGCATCATCAAGATGGTCGAGGCGATGCGGCAGGGCACCTTGCCCAGGACGCTGCACGTGGACGCGCCCACCCCCCAGGTGGACTGGGAGGCCGGCGACGTCCAACTGCTCACCGAGCCGCGGGAGTGGCCGAACGACGGCCGCCCGCGCCGCGCCGGTGTCTCCTCCTTCGGCATCAGCGGCACCAACGCCCACGTCATCATCGAGGAGGCCGACCCGGTCGAGGAAGCGCCGGTGGAGCGGCGGGAGTTGCCCGTCGTCCCCCTGGTGCTGTCCGCCCGGACACGTACGGCGCTCCAGGACCAGCTCGACCGGATCGGCGCCGTCGACGCGGACGAGCTGGACGTGGCGTACTCGGCCGCGACCGGCCGGGCCGCCCTGGAGCACCGCGCGGTGCGGATCGGCTCCGAGACCGTGATCGACTCGGTCACCGAGGGCGGGCTGGCGTTCCTGTTCACCGGACAGGGCAGCCAGTGGGCCGGGATGGGCCGGGAGCTGTACGAGACGTTCCCCGCTTTCGCGGCGGCGTTCGACGAGGTCTGCGCCGTGCTCGACCCGGCGCTGCGCGAGATCATGTGGGGCGACGAAGAGGCCCTGGGCCGCACCGAGTTCACCCAGCCCGCGATCTTCGCCCTCCAGGTCGCCCTGTTCCGGCTCGTGGAGTCGTGGGGCATCAAGCCGGACCTCATGACCGGCCACTCCATCGGTGAACTCGCCGCCGCCCATGTGGCCGGCGTGTTCGATCTGGCGGACGCCGCCCGGCTGATCACGGCACGCGGACGGCTGATCCAGGAACTCCCCTCCGGCGGGGCGATGATCGCGATCCGCGCCACCGAGGAGGAGGTCACGCCGCACCTCACCGACGAGGTGAGCATCGCGGCGGTCAACACCCCCGGCTCGGTGGTGATCTCGGGCGCCGAGGACGCCGCCACCGCGATCGCCGAGCGGTTCGCCGACCGCAGGACCAACCGGCTGAAGGTGTCGCACGCCTTCCACTCGCCGCTGATGGACCCGATGTTGGAGGAGTTCCGCAAGGTCGCAGAGTCCGTCACCTACCGCGAGCCGGTCGTTCAGCTGACCAAGGACGTGGCGTCGGCGGAGTACTGGGTACGGCACGTGCGTGACGCCGTGCGGTTCGCCGACGACGTGACCCACCTCCAGGATCAGGGCGTCACCCGGTTCCTGGAGATCGGACCGGACAGCGTGCTGACCGCGATGGTGCGGCAGAGCGCCGACGGGACGGTGGCGGCCACCCAGCGCCGCGACCGCCCCGGCGTGGAGACCCTGTTCACCGGCGTCGGCCGGCTGTTCGCCGCCGGAGTGCGCGTCGACTGGAACGCCGTGTTCGACGGGCGCGGGGCGCGCCGGGTCGATCTGCCGACGTACCCCTTCCAGCGCCAGTCGTTCTGGATCGAGTCCGGGCGCGGCGCGGACGCGTCCGACCACCCGCTGCTGGACCGGACGGTGGCCATCGCGGGAACGGACCGGACCGTGCTGACCGGACGTCTGTCACTGGGCTCCCAGCCCTGGCTCGCCGAACACGCGGTCGCCGGCACCCTGCTCTTCCCCGGTACGGGCTTCGTCGAACTGGCCGTCCGCGCGGGTGACGAGGTCGGCTGCGGCCGGATCGAGGAACTGACCATCGAGGCGCCGCTGGTCCTCGCCGAACACACCGCCACGGCCGTACAGGTCGTCGTCGGGGTGGACGAGGGGACCGGCAGCCGGGCCGTCGAGGTGTACGCCCGCGGCGCGGACGAACCGCATCTGCCCTGGACCCGCCACGCCGCCGGAATCCTGGCCCCGGCCACCGGCGGCCCGGCGGCGGAGACCGCGGCACAGTGGCCACCGCCCGGAGCGGAGCCCCTGGAACTGGCGGGGCTGTACACGGGCCTGGCGGAAGCCGGAATCGAGTACGGGCCCGCGTTCCAGGGACTCAAGTCCGCCTGGCGCAGCGGGCAGACGGTGTACGCGGAGATCGTCCTGTCCGGGGCGGCCGACCGCTTCGGGATCCACCCGGCGCTCCTGGACGCGGCCCTGCACACCGTCCCGCTCCTGTCGGACGACGACCGGGTCGTGCTGCCCTTCTCCTGGGCGGGCGTGGAACTGCACGCCTCCGGCGCCACCGCGCTCCGGGTCACGATGACCCTCTCCGACCAGGACCAGGTGACCCTCCACGCCGTGGACGGCGCCGGGCAGCCGGTCGTCTCCGTGGACGCCCTGACACTGCGTCCGATGGCGGCCGGGGCACTCACCCGCGTCGACTCGCTCTTCCAGGTCGAGTGGACGCCCGTCGCCGTACGCGACGACGTGGCCGCCGACACGAAGGTGTGGCGGACCGAGGGCGACGACGTACTCGCCACGCTGCATCCGCTGCTCAAGGCGGTGCAGGCGGAGACCGAGACCCTCGCGGTCGTCACACGCGGCGCGGTGGCCGTCGCCGGTGAGCGGGTGACCGACCTGGCCGGCGCCGCGGCGTGGGGCCTGGTGCGCAGCGCCCAGTCGGAGGACCCGGGCCGGTTCGTCCTGGTCGATGTGGCCGGTGAGGACGAGAAGGCGGACGTCGCCCTGGCGCTGGCGTCGGGCGAGCCCCAGGTGGCCGTCCGGGACGGGAAGGTCTACGTACCGAGGCTGAGGGCGGCCTCGGTCGCCGAGTCCGAGCCGTCGTCGGTCTTCGGCGACGAGGTACTGATCACGGGCGCGTCCGGCGCCCTGGGCGGACTGGTCGCGCGCCACCTGGTCACCGGGCACGGCGTACGGCGACTGCTGCTGACGAGCCGCCGGGGCCTGGAGGCGCCCGGTGCGGCGGAGTTGATGAAGGAACTGGCCGGGCTGGGCGCCGAGGTCGAGGTCGCCGCCTGCGACGTCGCCGACCGTGAGGCGCTGGCGGCACTGCTGGCCGGGCGCGCGCTCACCGGTGTGGTGCACGCGGCGGGCGTCCTGGACGACGGCCTCGTCGCGTCGCTGACCCCCGAACGCCTGGACAAGGTCGTCACGCCCAAGGCGCTGGCCGCCCTGCATCTGCACGAGCTGACCCGCGACATGGACCTGAGCGCGTTCGTGCTGTTCTCCTCCGTCGCCGGCGTGATCGGCACCCCGGGGCAGGGCAACTACGCGGCGGCCAACGCGTTCCTCGACGCCCTGGCCGAACACCGGCGCGGCGAAGGACTGCCCGCCCAGTCCCTGGCCTGGGGACTGTGGACCACCGACGCCGGCATGGCCGGTGACCTGGCGGACACCGACCGGCAGCGGATCGACCGCGCGGGCCTCGTGGGACTGACACCCGAGCAGGGCCTCCAACTCCTCGACGTAGCGGGCGCGTTGGCCGCGCCGACGCTGGTCCCGATGAGCCTGGACACCAGGACGCTGAACGCGGCCGAGGTGCCCCCGATGCTGCGCGGACTGGTACGCGGCTCCTCGCGGCGTGCCGTGTCGGCGGAACAGACCGGCGGCGGGGCCGCGTTGCGGCAGCGCCTGGCGGCACTGCCCGCCGACGAGCGGTACGACGCAGTCCTCGACCTCGTCCGTACCCACGCGGCGGCCGTGCTGGGCCACGCGGGTCCCGAGGCCGTCGAACCGGAGCGGGCCTTCAGCGACCTGGGCTTCGACTCGCTGGGCGCCGTCGAGTTCCGCAACACCCTCAACGCCGCCGCAGGGCTGCGGCTGCCCGCCACGATGATCTTCGACCATCCCACCGCCCGGGTGCTCGCCGAGCACATCGGCGCGGAGCTGGCGCCCGACGGTGACGCCGCCGCCGCTGCCGACGAGGAGACGGTCCGCCGGCTGCTCGGGTCGATTCCGCTCACCCGGCTGCATGACGCGGGGCTGATGGAGGCCCTGCTCGAACTCGCCGGAGCCGGCGCCTCCGCCGGCACGGCGGCGGCCGTGCCGGAGGAGGACTCGATCGACGCGATGGACGCCGAAGCCCTGATCAACATGGCGCTGCAGGACACCGATCTGGACGAAGCGACGCGGGAAGTCTGAGGACACGATGGCCGACACCGACCAGAAACTCGTGGCGGCGCTGCGCGCGTCGCTCAAGGAGTCCGAGAGCCTGCGTACGCGCAACCGCGCCCTGCAGGCCGCCTCCCGCGAACCGATCGCGATCGTGGCGATGAGCTGCCGCTACCCCGGCGCGACCTCTCCCGAGCAGCTGTGGCGGCTGGTCGCCGACGGGACGGACGCCGTCTCGCGGTTCCCCGCCGACCGCGGCTGGGACGAGGAGGGCATCTACGACCCCGAGCCCGGAAAGCCCGGCAAGACGTACTCCCGCGAGGGCGGGTTCCTGTACGACGCCGCCGAGTTCGACCCCGGTTTCTTCGGGATCGCGCCGAACGAGGCGCTGGTGATGGACCCTCAGCAGCGGCTGTTGCTGGAGGCGTCCTGGGAGGTGCTTGAGCGGGCGGGGATCGACCCGACGACGCTCAAGGGCAGCCCCACCGGTGTGTTCGCCGGGATGATGTACCACGACTACACGTACAACAGCAGCACCGGCGCCATGGCCTCCGGCCGGGTCGCCTACACCCTGGGTCTTGAGGGCCCGGCGGTGACCATCGACACCGCCTGCTCGTCGTCCCTGGTGGCCCTGCACTGGGCCGTCCAGGCACTGCGGTCGGGGGAGTGCACGCTCGCGCTGGCCGGTGGTGTCACCGTGATGGCGACACCCGAGACCTTCATCGAGTTCAGCCACCAGCGCGGACTGGCCACCGACGGCCGCTGCAAGTCGTACGCGGCCGCCGCCGACGGCACCGGCTGGGGCGAGGGCGTCGGCATGATCCTCGTGGAGCGGCTGTCCGACGCCCGCCGCAACGGCCACCCGGTGCTGGGGATCGTGCGCGGTACGGCGATCAACCAGGACGGCGCCAGCAATGGCATCACCGCCCCCAACGGCCCCGCCCAGCAACGGGTGATCAGGCAGGCGCTGGCCAACGCCCGGGTCTCCGCCGACGGCGTCGATCTGATCGAGGGTCACGGCACCGGTACGACCCTGGGTGACCCGATCGAGGCGCAGGCCCTGCTCGCCGCGTACGGGCAGGACCGCCCCGAGGACCGGCCGCTGTGGCTGGGCTCGATCAAGTCGAACATCGGCCACACGCAGGCAGCGGCGGGTGTCGCCGGCATCATCAAGGTCGTCGAGGCCATCCGGCACGGCGTCATGCCGCCCACCCTGCACGTGGACGCGCCGACACCCCAGGTGGACTGGGAGTCCGGCGACGTACGACTGCTCACCGAGGCACGGCCGTGGCCCGACCAGGAACACCCGCGCCGCGCGGGTGTGTCGTCCTTCGGTATCAGCGGCACCAACGCCCACGTCATCATCGAGGAGGCACCGGCCGAGGAGGCCCCGGCAACCGGGGAGGACGCGCCACCGGCCGCGACCACCGGCGGCCCGGTCCTGTGGACCCTGTCGGGCAGAACCCAGCAGGCGCTGTCCGCCCAGGCCGAGACCCTCCACTCCCATCTGCGCGAGCGGCCCGATCTGACGCCGGCCGACGTGGGCCTGTCCCTGGCGACCGGCCGCGCCGCTCTCGAACACCGCTCGGCGATCGTCGCCGACGACCGTCCGGGCCTCCTCGCCGGACTCACCGCACTGGCCGGCGGAACCGCCGCGCCGTCCGTCGTCACCGGCAAGCGCCGCGAGGGCAAGGTGGCGTTCCTGTTCACCGGCCAGGGCAGCCAACGCCTCGGCATGGGACGGGAGTTGCACGAGACCTACCCGGTCTTCGCCACCGCGTTCGACGAGGTGTGCGAGGCGACGGGCCTGGCGCTCAAGGACGTGGTGTGGGGTGACGAGGCGGCGCTGAACCGCACCGAGTACGCCCAGCCCGCGATCTTCGCCTTGGAGGTCGCCCTGTTCCGGCTGGTCGAATCCTGGGGAATCAAGCCCGACTTCCTCGCCGGGCACTCCATCGGCGAACTGGCCGCCGCCCATGTCGCGGGCGTTCTCAGCCTGCCGGACGCCGCGCGGCTGGTCGCCGAACGCGGGCGGCTGATGCAGGCGCTGCCGGCCGGCGGAGCCATGACGGCCATCCAGGCCACCGAGGAGGAGATCGCCCCGCTGCTCACCGACGAGGTGGGCATCGCCGCCCTCAACAGCCCCACCTCCGTGGTCATTTCGGGCACCGAGGACGCCGTCGCGGCGGTCACCGAGCACTTCACCGACCGCAGGACCCGCCGGCTGACCGTGTCCCACGCGTTCCACTCGCCGCTGATGGAACCGATGCTGGAGGACTTCCGCAAGATCGCCGAGTCCGTCACCTACGAACGGCCGCGCATCCGGCTGGTCAAGGACATGGCGTCCGCCGACTACTGGGTACGGCATGTGCGCGAGGCCGTGCGGTTCGCCGACGACGTACGACGCCTGGACGGCGAAGGCGTCACCCGGTTCCTGGAGCTGGGACCCGACGGGGCCCTCGCCGCCATGGCCCGCCAGACCGCCCCGGAGGCCACCGCCGTCGCCGCCCTGCGCCGCGAGCGGCCCGAGGCCACGACACTGCTGACCGCCGTCGCCCACCTGCACACCACGGGCACCTCCCCCGACTGGACCGCGTTCTTCGCGGGCCGGGGAGCACACCGGGTCGATCTGCCCACCTACTCCTTCCAGCGCACCCGCTACTGGCTCCAGGAGCCGGTGGACGCAGGGGGCGGCGGCGCGGCGGCCATGGGGCTCAGCGCGCTCGACCACCCCCTGCTGAGCGCCGAGATCGCCGTTCCCGGCTCACGGACGGTGATCTACACCGGACGTCTGTCGACCGACACCCACCCCTGGCTGGCCGACCACGAGGTGCTCGGCGCGACACTGCTGCCCGGCACGGCCTTCGTCGAACTGGCGGTGCGCGTGGGCGAACAGGTCGGCCACGGCGTACTCGACGAACTCACGCTGCGCGCACCGCTGGTCCTGCCCGAGGGCGGCGGCGTACAACTGCGCCTGACGGTCGGTGAACCGGCCGACGACACCGGCCGACGCCCCCTGAGCGTCCACTCCCTCGCCGAGGACGCGGACGACGAAGCGCCGTGGGTCCTGCACGCCGAAGGCGCCCTGATGGCCGAGGACGCCGCCCCGGCGACCGCCTTCGACCTGACGCGCTGGCCGCCGGACGAGGCGACGAGGATCACCACCGACGGCGCGTACGAACGGTTCGCGGACCTCGGATACGTGTACGGCCCCGCGTTCCAGGCGCTCAAGGCGGCCTGGCGCGTCGGCGACGAGACGTTCGCCGAGGTGGCGCTCGCCGAGGAAGTCGCCGACGCCGAGAGGTTCGTCCTGCACCCGGCCCTGCTCGACTCCGCCCTGCACGCGGTGATACTCGGCGCGGCCGACGACGAACCCACCTCACTGCCGTTCGCCTGGAAAGGCGTCCGGCTGCACGCCTTCGGCGCCAGGGCCGCGCGCGTCCGGTTCACCCCCAACGCCGAGGGCGGCACGACGATCCGCGTCGCCGACGCGCAGGGCCGGCCCGTCGCGTACGTCGAGTCGCTGATCTCCCGGGAGGTCTCCGCCGAGCAGCTCGCACCGGCGGCCCCCGGGCCGGGCGACTCCCTCTTCCACCTCGCGTGGACACCCGCCACGGCCACCGCCGCCGACGCGGACTGGACCACGGTCACCGAGTTGGCGGAACTCGCCGGCCCGGTGCCCGCCACGGTCGCCTGGACACCCCCCGCGGGCACCGGCCGGCTCGCCGACGACGTCAGGACCGTCACCGCCGAGACGCTCCGTACCCTGCAGACCTGGCTCACGGAGAGGCGGTTCGCCGACAGCAGGCTCATGGTGGTCACCCGCGGCGACGACCTGGCCCACGCCTCCGCCTGGGGCCTGGTCCGCGCCGCCCGCTCCGAGGACCCGGAGCGCTTCGCCCTCCTCGACACGGACGGCGACGACCCGGAGACGATCGGCCGGGCCGTCGCGTCCGGCGAGCCCGACCTGCGCGTACGCGGCCAGGAGATCCTGGTCCCGCGGCTCGCGCGCGTCCCGGCGCCGCCGGAGGACGAAGCACCCGCGCGCTCCCCCTGGGACCGGCCGGGAGCCGTGCTTATCACCGGCGGTACGGGCGGTCTCGGCGCGCTCGTCGCCCGTCACCTGGTGGCCGAACACGGCGTCCGCGAGCTGCTGCTGACCAGCCGTCGCGGTAGCGACGCGGAAGGCGCGGCCGGCCTCCACCAGGAGCTGACCGCCGCCGGCGCGACCGTCGAGATCGCCGCCTGCGACGTGGCCGACCGGGCCGCCGTCGAGGCGCTGCTGACCGGCCGCACCCTCGGCGCAGTCGTCCACACGGCCGGGGTACTGGCCGACAGCATGATCGCCAACCTGACGGAGCACGGCCTCGGACAGGTCCTGCGCCCCAAGGTCGACGGCGCGCTCAACCTGCACGACCTCACCCGCGACCAGGACCTCGGCGCCTTCGTCCTGTTCTCGTCGGCGGCGGGCGTGCTCGGCTCGCCCGGCCAGGGCAACTACGCCGCCGCCAACACCTTCCTCGACGCCCTCGCCGCACGGCGCCACACCGAAGGGCTGCCCGCGCAGTCCCTCGCCTGGGGACTGTGGGCGGACACCGGCGGCATGGCCGGCCATCTGAGCGAGGCCGACCTGCGGCGGCTGCGCCGCCAGGGCATGCCCGCGCTCTCGTCGCACGACGGCCTCGCGCTGTTCGACGCCGCGTCCGCGCGGCCCGAGCCGGCGCTCGTGCCGATGAGCCTGGACCTCCGGGCCCTGCGCAACGGCGCCGGCGGCGAACTCCCCGTCGTCCTCCGCGGGTTGGTCCCGGCCGCGCGGCGCCGCGCCGCGACCGCCGACCCGTCGGCGCTGCGGCACGAACTGGCCGCGATGCCCGTCGAACAGCGGGAGCGGGCCCTGGGCGAACTGGTGCTGAACCTCGCCGCGTCCGTGCTCGGACACGCCGACGCCGACGCCGTCGACCCCAGCCGCGACTTCCTGGAGTCCGGGTTCGACTCGCTCACCGCGATGGAACTGCGTACCGCGCTGATCGCCGCCACCGGGGCCAAGCTGCCCACGATGGCGGTGTTCGACAGCAAGACCCCGGCCAACCTGGCCCGTCTCCTCGCGGACGAGATGGAGTCCGGGACCGTCGACACGCGGTCCGCCGCCGAGTCCTCGGAGGAGGACGACGAGACCGTCACCGAGCTGTTCCGCGGTGCGGTCCGGGCCGGTGACACCACCGGGGCACTGGCCCTGATGTCGGCGGTCGCGGCGCTGCGGCCCCGGTTCACCACGCCCGCCGAACTCGAACAGGCCCCGAAGAGGGTGCAGTTGGCCGACGGCCCCGGCCGCCCCCGGCTGATCTGCCTGGCCACCCCCATGGCGGGCGGCGGTGTGCACCAGCACGCCCGGCTGGGGTCCGAGTTCCGCGACGTGCGGCACGTGTCGGCGGTGGCCCTGCCCGGATTCCACCGGGACGAGCCACTGCCCGATTCCGTCGAGGTGCTGACCCAGGTGCTCAGCGACGCCGTGCTGGCGGCGGCCGACGGCGAGCCGTTCGTCCTGCTCGGCTACTCGTCCGGCGGCATCATCGGCCACATCATCGCCCGGCACCTGGAGGAGACCCTCAAGGTCCCGCCCGCCGGACTCGTCCTGATCGACACCTTCAGGGTCGAGGACACGGCGATGAACGTCGGGTTCGGCCACCTCATGGGCGAACTGCTCACGGTGGAGACGACCCTCGGCAACTACGACGCCGCACGGCTGTCCGCCATGCCGCACTACTTCCAGGTGCTGGCGGGCTTCGACCCCGTACGACTGGCCGCGCCGACCCTGTTCGTCCAGGCGTCCGAGCCGTTCGTCCAGCCCCCCGAGGGGGTCGACGTGGCGGAGATGCGGGCCCGCCCGTGGGACCCGGAGCACACCCTGCGCACCGTCGAAGGCAACCACTTCTCGCTCGGGCAGGACCACGCCCCGGCGACCGCCCGCGCCATCGAGGAGTGGCTGGAGACGCTCGACTGAGCCGTGGCCGACGCCAGGCTTCCCCTCGGAAGAAGTGCACGCCGCGTGCGGGGGACGCGGCACCGCTGCTGAGAACGACCCGAACTTAGGTGGTTTGAGAAATGGCGTCCACGCCCACGGCCAAAGGAACTGTTCCCTTCGGGGAGTACAAGACCTGGTACCGCGTCACCGGGCAGCCCGCGAAGGGCCGCCCGGCCCTCGTCGTCGTGCACGGAGGCCCCGGCTCCACCCACGACTACCTGACCGGACTGTCCGTCTACGCCGAACAGGGCTGGTCGGTGGTGCACTACGACCAGATCGGGAACGGCGGCTCCACCCATCTCCCCGACGCCGACCCCGGCTTCTGGACCCCCCGGCTCTTCCGCGACGAGCTGGAGAACCTGCTGCGCCGGCTCGACATCGCCGACGACTACGTCCTGTTCGGACAGTCCTGGGGCGGGCTGCTCGCCGCCTGGCACGCCTCGGCCAAACCCGCCGGGCTGCGCGGCCTGGTCATCGCCAACGCGCCGGCCTCCTACCCGCTGTGGCTGTCGGAGATGGACGTCCTGCGCGCCCAACTGCCCCCGGGCGTGGACGACACGCTGCGGCGCCACGAGGCAGCCGGCACCACCGACAGTGACGAGTACCTGGAGGCGATGCTGGTCTTCTACAGCCGCCACGTCTGCCGCGTCGAACCGTGGCCCAGCGAACTCATGGCCTCGTACCTGGAAGCCGTCACCGACCCGACGGTCTACCGCACCATGAACGGCCCCAACGAGTTCCATGTCATCGGCAGCATCCGCGACTGGTCGGTCATCGACTGCCTGCCCGACATCAGCGCGCCCACCCTCGTCCTGTCGGGCCGCCACGACGAGGCCACCCCGGTCACCGTGCGCCCCTACGACGAACTCATTCCGAACTCCCGCTGGGAAATCCTGGAGAACTCCAGCCACAACCCGCACCTGGAGGAGCCGGAACGGTTCTACGAGGTGCTCGGCGGATTCCTTGACTCGGTACGCGTGGGCGACCCGCGGACCACCACCGTGAGCGGAGGCTGAGACGACGATGAACGCCGAAGTCGAGGAGATCGTCGAGGCACTGCGTGGCTCGCTGGTCGAGAACGAGAGGCTGCGGCAGGACAACGACAGCCTGCGCGCCGTCGCGAGCGCCACCACCGAACCCATCGCGATCATCGGCATGGCCTGCCGGTACCCCGGCGGCGTCGAATCCCCCGAGGACCTGTGGGCGCTGGTCGACGAGGGCCGCGACGCGATCAGCCCGTTCCCGGCCGACCGCGGCTGGGACATGGGCACGCTGTACGACCCCGAGCCCGGAAAGCCCGGCAGGACGTACGCGCGCGAGGGCGGATTCCTGCACGACGCCGCGCAGTTCGACCCCGAGTTCTTCGGGATCAGCCCGCGCGAGGCCCTCACCATGGACCCCCAGCAGCGGCTCCTCCTGGAGATCACCTGGGAGTCGATGGAACGCGCCGGACTCGACCCGGCGTCGCTGCGCGGCAGCCGTACCGGCGTGTTCGCCGGCGCGATGTACCACGACTACGGCATCACCAGCAGCGACGGCAGCCTCGTCTCCGGACGCGTCGCCTACACCCTCGGCCTGGAGGGCCCGGCGGTCACCGTCGACACGGCCTGCTCGTCGTCGCTGGTCGCACTCCAGTGGGCCTCGGCCGCCCTGCGCTCGGGCGAGTGCACCCTGGCGCTCGCCGGCGGCGTCAGCGTCATGGCCACACCCGAGACGTTCATCGAGTTCAGCGAGCAGCGCGGGCTCTCGGCCGACGGCCGCTGCCGCTCGTTCGCCGCCTCCGCCGACGGCACCGGCTGGGCCGAGGGCGCGGGCGTCCTGCTGCTGGAGAAGCTGTCCGACGCCCGCCGTAACGGGCACCCCGTGCTGGCCGTCGTACGCGGCTCGGCGGTCAACCAGGACGGCGCGTCCAACGGCTTCAGCGCACCCAACGGCCCCTCCCAGCGCCGCGTCATCCAGCAGGCGCTCACCGCCGCCGGACTGACGACCGCCGACGTCGACGTCATGGAGGGCCACGGCACCGGTACCTCGCTCGGCGACCCCATCGAGGCGCAGGCACTGCTCGCCACGTACGGACAGGGCCGCGAAGAGCCGCTGTGGCTCGGTTCGGTCAAGTCGAACATCGGCCACACCCAGGCCGCCGCCGGCGTCGCGGGCGTCATCAAGATGGTCGAGGCCATCCGGCGCGGCACACTGCCGAAGACACTGCACGTCGACGAGGCGTCGCCGCAGGTCGACTGGGAGGCCGGCAACGTACGCCTGCTCACCGAGGCGCGCGCCTGGCCCGACGCCGACCGGCCGCGCCGCGCCGCGGTGTCCTCGTTCGGCGTCAGCGGCACCAACGCCCATGTGATCATCGAGCAGGCGCAGCCCGACCCCGAGTCCCCGCCCGAGCCCGCCGCACCGCGCCCGGCCACGGACGCGTCCCTCCCCGTGCCGCTGCCGCTGTCGGCCGGCACCGAGACCGCGATACGCGCCCAGGCCCGGCAGTTGGCCGACCACCTGCGGACCACGCCCGGTCTCGACCCCGTCGACATGGCGTTCTCCCTCGCCACCTCCCGCGCCGCGCTCAGCCGCCGCGCCGTCGTGGTCGGCCACGACCGCGACGAGATCCTCGGCGCGCTGACCGCGCTCGCGGACGGCGCGCCGCTGGCCGGCGCGGCCCGGTCGAGCGGGCTGACCGCCTTCCTCTTCACCGGTCAGGGCAGCCAGCGGCTCGGCATGGGCCGCGACCTGCACGCGGCGTTCCCCGTGTTCGCGCGCGCCTTCGACGAGGTGTGCTCCGCGCTCGACCCCACCGTCCGCGAGGTCATGTGGGGCGACGAAGAGGCCCTGGGCCGCACCGAGTTCACCCAGCCCGCGATCTTCGCTCTCCAGGTCGCCCTGTTCCGACTGCTCGAATCGTGGGGCGTACGGCCCGACTTCGTCGCCGGACACTCCATCGGCGAACTCGCCGCCGCCCATGTGGCCGGGGTGTTCTCCCTGCCCGACGCCGCCTCGCTGATCACCGCGCGGGCACGGCTGATGCAGGCGCTGCCGCCGGGCGGCGCGATGGTCGCGGTCGAGGCCGCCGAGGAGGAAGTTCTCCCGCTGCTCACCGACGGCGTCGGTGTCGCCGCCGTCAACGGCCCCACCTCCGTGGTGCTTTCGGGCACCGAGGAGGCCGTGGACGCCGTCCTCGAACAGCTCGGTACGCGCCGGACCAACCGGCTGAAGGTGTCGCACGCGTTCCACTCGACACTGATGGACCCGATGCTGGACGACTTCCGCCGCGTCGCGGAGCGCGTCACCTACGCGGAGCCCGCCGTCCCCGTCGTCGCGAACGGCGACGTCACCACCGCCGCGTACTGGGTGGGGCACGTCCGGGACACCGTCCGCTTCGCCGACGCGGTGACCCGGCTGGAAGCCGAAGGCGTCAACCGGTACGTCGAACTCGGGCCCGACGGCATCCTGACCGCCATGGCCCGCCAGAGCCTCACCACCACCGCCGACACCGCCGTACTCGTCCCGGCCCTGCGCCGCAACGAAACCGGACCCGTCGCTGTCCTCACCGCCCTCGGCGGCCTGCACACGGCGGGCCTGAAGGTCGACTGGGCGGGCGTCTTCGACGGCCGCGGCGCCCGGCGGGTCGACCTGCCCACCTACCCCTTCCAGCGCGCCCGTTACTGGTTCGACAAGCGCGGCCTGGGCGGCGACGTCACCTCCGCCGGCCTCGACCGGCCCGACCACCCGCTGCTCGGCGCGATGGTGCACCTGCCCGGCTCCGACGGCGTGGTGTTCACTGGACGGCTCTCCACCGGGGCCCACCCCTGGCTGTCCGACCACACCATGATGGGCTCCGTCCTGCTGCCCGGCACCGCGTACGTGGAACTCGCCGTGCGCGCGGGGGACCAGGTGGGATGGAACCGCGTCGAGGAACTCAACGTCGCCGCGCCCCTGTTCCTGCCCGAGCACGGCGGAGTCCACATCCAGGTCGCCGTCGACGCGCCCGACGCGTCGGGACTCCGCCCGGTGAGCGTGTTCTCCCGCGCCGACGACGCCCCGCTCGACCACGAATGGATCCTGCACGCCGAGGGATTCCTGGCGCCCGACGCCGGCGACGCGGCCACCGGACTCGTGGCATGGCCGCCGCGCGACGCCGAGTCGCTCACGGTCGACGGACTCTACGAAGGGCTCGGATACGGGCCGACGTTCCAGGGACTGCGCGCCGGATGGCGGCGCGGCGACGAGCTGTTCGCCGAGATCGCCCTGCCCGAAGGTGTGGACGCCGGAGGCTTCGGCCTCCATCCCGCCCTGTTCGACTCGGCGTTGCACGTGCTCGACCTGGCGGGCGAGGACGCGAAGGTACTGCCGTTCTCCTGGTCGGACGTCACCCTCCACGCGGAGGGCGCCACCGCCGCACGGGTCCACCTGCGCGTCCGGGCCGACAAGTCCTTGTCCCTGGAACTGGCCGACGCACTGGGGCGGCCCGTCGCCTCGGTCGGCTCGCTGACGCTGCGCCCCGTCACCGCCGACGGCCTCGCGCCGGCCGCGGCCCGCGTCGCCAACGCCCTCTTCCGCGTGGACTGGATCCCGGCCGCCGAAGTCCGGGCACCGGCCGACGACATCGAGGTGAGCGTCCACCACTGCCCCCCGACGACCGGCGACACACCGGCCGCCGTGCGCGCGGTGACCACCGGCGTACTCGAAGCCGTGCGGGCCGCGATCGAGGGCGACACCGCCCTCGTCGTCGTCACCCACGGCGCCACCGACGGCTCCGACCTCGGCCACGCCGCCGCCTGGGGGCTGGTACGCGCCGCCGAGGGCGAGCACCCCGGCCGCTTCTTCCTCGTCGACACCGAAGGCCCGGTCGACCCCCAGCACATCGTCGCGGTCGGCGAGCCCGAACTGCGCGTGAGCGACGGCGGGACACGGGTGCCCCGGCTGGTCGGCGTACCGCTCGAATCGACCCCCTCCGCCTGGGACACCGAACGCGCCGTACTGATCACCGGCGGGACCGGCGCCCTCGGCGCCGCCGTCGCCCGCCATCTGGTCACCCGGCACGACGTACGGCGCCTGCTGCTGACCAGCCGCCGGGGCCCGCAGGCACCCGGAGCCGCCGAACTCGCCGAGGAACTGACGGCACTCGGCGCCGAGGTCGAGGTGGTCGCCTGCGACGCCGCCGACCGCGACGCCTTGGCCGCACTGCTCGACGGCCGGACCATCGGGGGAGTCGTCCACGCGGCGGGCGTCCTGGACGACGGCGTGCTTCTCTCGCTGACGCCCGAGCGCATCGACCGCGTGCTGCGCCCGAAGGCGGACGCCGCATGGCATCTGCACGAACTCACCCGCGACATGGGCCTGACCGCGTTCGTGCTCTTCTCGTCCGTCGCGGGCGTACTCGGCGCCCCCGGCCAGGGCAACTACGCCGCCGCCAGCACACTCCTCGACGGTCTCGCGCGCCACCGGCACGCCGCCGGACTGCCCGCGCTGTCGCTGGCCTGGGGCCCGTGGGCCGGAGAAGGCATGGCCGACGGCCTCGCCTCGGCCGGCATGCGCGACCTGGCGCCGGAGGAGGGCCTCGCCCTGCTCGACGCCGCCGCCGGCGTGGCGGAGCCCGTACTGGTACCCGTACGGTTCGACCTCGCGGCCTTCGACACACCGCCGCCCATCATGCGCGGCCTCGTCCGTGGGCGCGCGCGCCGTGTCCTCGACAACGACGCGTCAGCGACCGGCGTCCTGCGGCAGCGTCTGGCCGGACTCGGCGAGGCGGAACGGGCCGAGGAACTCCTCGGTCTCGTACGCTCCCAGGCGGCGATGGTCCTGCGCCACGGCGGCGCCGAGGCCATCGACCCCGAGCGCGCCTTCCGCGACCTCGGATTCGACTCCCTGACCGCGATCGAACTGCGCAACCTGCTGGGCGCCGCCACCGGACTGCGCCTGCCCGCCACCCTCGTCTTCGACTACCCCACCCCCGACGTGCTGGCGGGACATCTCCTCCAGGAGCTGTCCGGAGCCGTCGAGTCGGCGCCGGTCGCGTCCGTGGTGCGCCCGTCGGACGACGACCCGATCGCCATCGTCTCGATGGCCTGCCGCTACCCGGGTGGTGTGGACACGCCCGAGGGGTTGTGGCGGCTGGTGGACGAGGGCGTCGACGCGATATCGGAGTTCCCGGCCGACCGGGGCTGGGGCGTGGAGGACATCTACGACCCCGAGCCCGGCATTCCGGGGAAGACCTATGTGCGCGACGGCGGATTCCTGCACGACGCCGCGCAGTTCGACGCCGAGTTCTTCGGCATCAGCCCGCGCGAGGCCCTCGACATGGACCCGCAGCAGCGGCTGCTGCTGGAGACGTCCTGGGAGGCGCTGGAGCGCGCCGGGATCGCGCCCACCACACTCAAGGGCAGCCCGACCGGTGTGTTCGCCGGAGTGATGTACCACGACTATCCGGGCGGCACCGGCGGCGGCAGCCTCGTGTCGGGCCGGGTGTCCTACACCCTCGGCCTCGAAGGCCCCGCGGTGAGCGTGGACACGGCGTGCTCGTCGTCCCTGGTGGCCCTGCACTGGGCGGCGCAGGCACTGCGCTCCGGCGAGTGCTCGCTGGCCCTCGTCGGCGGCGTGACCGTCATGGGAACACCGCAGTCGTTCATCGACTTCAGCGAACAGCGCGGCCTCGCCGCCGACGGCCGCTGCAAGTCCTTCTCGTCCTCCACCGACGGCACCGGATGGGGCGAGGGAGCGGGCGTTCTCGTTGTCGAGCGGCTGTCGGAGGCGCGTCGGCTGGGGCATCCGGTGCTGGCGGTGGTGCGCGGGAGCGCGCTGAACCAGGACGGGGCCAGCAACGGTCTGACGGCCCCCAACGGCCCCTCCCAGCGCCGCGTGATCAAGCAGGCGCTGGCCAACGCCGGCCTGGCGGCCGCCGATGTCGACGCGGTCGAGGCACACGGCACCGGTACGACGCTGGGCGACCCCATCGAGGCCCAGGCACTCTTCGCCACCTATGGCCAGGGCCGCCCCGAAGGGCGGCCGTTGTGGCTGGGTTCGATCAAGTCGAACATCGGGCATACGCAGGCGGCGGCTGGTGTGGCGGGGATCATCAAGATGGTCGAGGCGATGCGTCACGGCCGGCTGCCGAAGACGTTGCATGTGGATGAGCCGACAAAGCAGGTGGACTGGGACGCGGGTGATGTCCGGCTGCTGACCGAGGCGCGGGACTGGCCCAGCGAGGGCCGCCCCCGCCGCGCCGCCATCTCCTCCTTCGGAATCAGTGGCACGAACGCCCACGTCATCGTCGAAGAAGTCGCGCCGGTCGAGGAAGTGACCGTGGAGCGGCGGGAGTTGTCGGTGGCGCCGGTGGTGGTGTCGGGGAAGTCCCCGGCAGCCCTGGAGGCGCAGATCGGCCGGTTCGGCGCTGCGGTCGCCGACGGGAACGCGCTCGACGTGGCGTACTCGGCGGCGACAGGCCGGGCCGCTCTCGAACACCGCGCGGTACTCGTCGGGTCCGAGACGGTCACGGGTGAGACCGGTGTGGGCAAGGTGGCGTTCCTGTTCACCGGGCAGGGGAGTCAACGCCTGGGTATGGGGCGGGAGTTGTACGGGGCGTTCCCCGCTTTCGCGTCGGCGTTCGATGCGGTGTGTGGGGTGCTCGACCCCGCTGTGCGTGAGGTGATGTGGGGCGACGAAGAAGCGCTGAGCCGTACGGAGTTCACCCAGCCCGCGATCTTCGCCCTCGAAGTCGCCTTGTTCCGGCTGGTGGAGTCGTGGGGGATCAAGCCCGATTTCCTGGTGGGGCATTCGATCGGTGAGCTGGCGGCGGCGCATGTGGCGGGGGTGTTCGGTCTGGAGGATGCGGGCCGGTTGATCTCGGCGCGTGGGCGGTTGATGCAGGCGTTGCCGGCGGGTGGGGCGATGGTCGCGATCCAGGCCACCGAGGAGGAGGTGCTGCCGCTGCTGACCGGTGGGGTGAGTGTCGCGGCGGTCAACAGCCCGTCCTCGGTGGTGATTTCGGGTGAGGAGGAGGCGGTGACGGCGGTCGCGGAGCGGTTCACCGACCGTAAGCGCAGTCGTCTGACGGTCTCTCACGCTTTCCACTCACCTCTGATGGATCCGATGCTGGACGACTTCCGCAAGGTCGCGGAGAGCGTCACGTACCAAGAGCCGGTGATTCGGTTGGTACGGGACGTGGCGTCGGCGGACTACTGGGTGGCGCACGTACGCGACGCGGTGCGGTTCGCCGATGACGTACGGCATGTGCAGGACGAGGGTGTGACGCGGTTCCTGGAGATCGGTCCGGATGGTGTGCTGACGGCGATGGCGGGTCAGAGTGCCGAGGGCACTTTGGCTCCGACGCTGCGGCGTGACCGTCCGGAGGTGGAGAGTGTGTTCGCCGGGGTGGGCCGGTTGTTCGCGGCCGGTGTGCCGGTGGACTGGGATGCCGTGTTCGACGGGCGTGGTGCACGCCGGGTCGACCTCCCCACGTACGCCTTCCAGCGCAAGCGTTACTGGCTGATCGAGCAGTCCAAGACAACGGCCGGCGCCGACGCCGTCGACCACCCCCTGCTGACGTCGGGGATCGTCCTCCCGGACACCGGCGGTGTCGTCTTCACCGGACGGCTCTCCCTCGACACCCACCCCTGGCTCGCCGACCACGACGTACTGGGCACCCTGCTGCTGCCCGGCACCGGACTGGTCGAACTGGCCCTGCAAGCCGCCGCACAGGTGGACTGCGCCACGATCGACGAGCTGACCCTGGAGGCGCCGCTCGTCGTTCCCGAGAAGGGCGCGGTCGCCGTTCGCGTCCTCGTCGGCGGCCCGGACGACTCCGAGGCACGCACCGTCGAGATCTACTCGTCCCTGGACGACGAGATCTGGACCCGCAACGCGGCCGGTGCCCTCACCCCGTCGGCCGTATCTCCCTCGTCCGACCTGACCGAATGGCCGCCGATCGGCGCCACGCCTCTTCCGGTGGACGGCGCCTACGAGCGGCTGCTCGCCCGCGGATACGACTACGGCCCCACCTTCCAGGGGCTCAAGGCCGCCTGGCGGGACGGCGACGGCGTCGTGTTCGCCGAGGTCTCGCTCCCCGAGGGGGCGGAAGCCGCCCGGTTCGGCCTGCATCCGGCGCTGCTGGACGCGGCGATGCACGTGGGGCTCATCGAGGAGGGCGCCGCGACCGACGCGCCGGAGCTGCCGTTCTCCTGGAACGGGGTCACGCTCCACCGCGCCGGGGCCTCGGCGCTGCGCGTCCGGCTGTCCAACCCGGAAGGCGGCGACGGCACGGACGTCCAGGTCGCCGACGGGACCGGCGCCCCCGTGCTCTCCGTCACGGCCCTGACGTCGCGTCCCGTGTCGGCCGAGCAGCTGAGGGCCGACGGTGACCACCGCGAGTCGCTGTTCGCCCTCACCTGGACCAAGGCCACCGACGCGGCCGTGCTGGAGACACCCGTCGTGGTGTACGAGGTCCCGCGCGCCGACGGCGACACACCCGAGGCCGCCCACGCGGTCGCCGACCAGGTGCTGGCGCGTGTCCAGGACTGGCTCGCCGACAAGGGCAGGAGCGAGGAGAAGCTCGCGGTCGTCACCCGCCGCGCGGTGCCGATCGAGGGCGAGGACGTCGATCTGAGCCAGGCACCCGTGTGGGGCCTGGTCCGGGCGGCGGCGGCGGAGAATCCCGGCCGGTTCCTGCTGCTCGACCTGGGCGACGGGGCCACCGTGCCGCCCTTCGTCGACGCGCCCGAGGTGGCGGTTCGGGGCGGCGAGCTTCTCGTTCCCGCACTCACGCGCGTTCCCGCTACGGCGGTGGACGCCGGCCGCAACCCGTGGGAGTCGTCGCCGACGGTGCTGATCACGGGCGGCACCAGCGGACTCGGTGCCCTGGTCGCCCGTCATCTGGTGACGGCGCACGGCATCCGGCATCTCGTCCTGACCAGCCGCCGGGGCGAGAGCGCACCAGGCGCGGCGGAACTGCGCGCCGAACTGGGCGCCCACGGCGCCCGGGTGGACATCGAGGCGTGCGACGTGGCCGACCGCGCCGCGGTGGCCGCGGTGCTCGACCGGCATCCGGTCGGGGCGGTCGTCCACGCGGCCGGTGTCGTGGACAACGGCCTGGTCCGGGGGCTGACCCCGGAGCGTATGGACACGGTCCTGCGGCCGAAGGTGGACGGGGCCTGGCATCTGCACGAGCTGACGGCCGACCGCGAACTGTCGGCCTTCGTCCTGTTCTCCTCGATGGGCGGTCTGCTGCTCGCGGCGGGCCAGGGCAACTACGCCGCGGCGAACGTGTTCCTGGACGCGCTCGCCCACCACCGCCACCGGGCCGGACTGCCGGTGACCTCACTGGCGTTCGGTCTGTGGGAGGCCGCCACCGGGCTCGGCGAACTGGCCGACGCCGACCGCAAACGCATGCTGCGCATGGGCCTGCCCGCCCTGTCGCAGGAGGAGGGTCTGGCGCTGCTGGACGACTCGTTGCGTACGGGGGAGCCCGCGCTGGCGCCGTTCCGCCTGGACACGGCGGCCCTGCGGTCGCGCGCCGTCGACCAACTGCCGTTGCTGCTGCGCGGCTTGGTGCCCACGTCGCGCCGCCGTAACGGGGGCGCGGGCGTGGCCGGCGGCGGAGACGGCGGCGCGGGACTGCGGCGGACCCTGGCGGCCGCGGCCGACGAGGCCGAGCGCGACGGCATCCTGGTCGAGCTGGTCCGGACGCATGTGGCGGCGGTGCTCGGCCACGACGGCGTGGACGCCGTCCGGTCCGACCGGGCGTTCAAGGACCTCGGATTCGACTCGCTCACCGCCGTGGAACTGCGTAACACACTGCGCTCGGCCACCGGGCTGAAACTGCCCGCCACCCTGGTCTTCGACCATCCCACCCCCGCCGCCGTCGCCGAGTCCCTGCGCGAGCAGCTGAGCGGTGAACAGGAGCCCGCCGGGTCCCCGCTGGAGGCGGAACTGGCCCGTCTGGAGGCGGCGTTGGCGTCGGTGACGCCTGACGAGGAGACGTTCGGGCGCGTCGCCGACCGGCTGCGCGCGCTGGTGGCCGGCTGGACCGAGACCCACAGGCCGGACGAGAGCGACGAGGCCGAACTGGACTCGCTCTCGGCCGATGAGCTGTTCGACGTCCTCGACGACGAGCTCGACACGCGGTCCGCGCCGTAAACCCGTGCCGGACCGGAACCACCACTCATAACGAGGAGAACGACCACGTGACCACCGAAGCGACGCCCACCACCCAGCAGGCCGACGAGGCGCTGATGAAGCTGCTGTCGCCGCCCTTCCCCGACGACCCCTTCCCGATCTACGAGACCTTGCAGTCGGTGAACCGGGTCCACAAGTCCGCGCTCGGCATCTACGCGCTGTCGGGGTACGAGGAGGTCACCGCCCTCCTGAAGATGCCCGACGTCCACAGCGGTGCCCGCGCGGCCGCCCAGATGCGTGAGGACTGGGCCGAGCACATCTCCCTGCGCATGTATCTGAACTCGATGGTCACCCTCAACGCGCCCGACCACGGCCGGGTTCGCGGCCTGGCCGCCCGCGTGTTCACCCCCAACAAGATCAAGAAGATGCAGCCCGCGGTGGAGAAGCGGACCGACGAGCTGATCAACGAACTCATCGAGAAGTCGGCGGGCGGTGAGCCGGTCGACATCGTCGAGCTGCTGGCCATGCCCTTCCCCGTCGCGGTCATCAGCGACATGCTCGGCCTTCCCTACGAGGACGGCAAGCGCACCTGGGAGCTGGCCGACGACTGGTCACGTGTCTTCTCCGGTCTCTACACCGACGAGGACCTGGCCGCCGCCGACGCCGCCGCCGAGGAGCTGACCGGGTACTTCAGCGGTGTGATCAAGGCGTGCCGCGCCGAGCCCAAGGACGACCTGATGTCCGCCCTCATCCAGGAGGCGACCAACGGGAAGCTGGACGAGGAGGAGTTGATGGCGCTCATCCTCTTCCTGTTCACGGCGGGCTTCGCGGCCACCACCAACCTCATCGCGACCGGCGTGCTCGCGCTCATCGAGCACCCCGACGAGCTGAAGCGCTGGCGCGCGGACAAGACCATCACGCCGACGGCCGTCGAGGAACTGCTGCGGCACACCGCGCACACCACGGCGTCGAGCCGTCTCACGACCCGGCCCATCACCATCGGCGGCACCGACATCCCCGAGGGCGTTCTCGTCCTGGCCCTGCTCTCCGCCGCCAACCGGGACCCGGCGCGCTTCCCGGACCCGCACCGGCTGGACCTGAGCCGCGACAACGGCACGCACCTGAGCTTCAGCGCCGGCGGTCACTTCTGCTTCGGCGGCAGCCTCGCCCGTATGGAGGCCGCCGATCTCTTCCCGAAGCTGATCGACACGTTCGCGAACATAGAGCTGGCCGGCACCCCCGGGCGCCGCGCCATCATGGGCCTCACCGGTTACACCTCGCTTCCGGTGAAGCTCGGCCGCTGAGCGGCCCGTACGCGAAACACCGGAAGAGGTCCCCCCGGCAATCCGCCCGCGGGGACGTCTTAAGTTGGGGGGGCCGGTACGGTG